>VXRI01000322.1 GCA_009838595.1 Chloroflexota bacterium
AATATTCTTGATATTGGGTTCGTCTCCGGATGTGGAATTTATGACCGCCTGCGCGAGATCGACGCCGCCTGCGCCGCCCTCGGTTAAGACACGCGTGTCCACGGCGGCGAATGCGCCCGCTTCCTCGCAGCCCTTGCGGACAATATCCAACTCAGATTCGGTATCGGACGGAAATCTGTTAAGTGCGACCACCACTGGCAAGCCGAACGAGCGGATTGCGCCAATGAGATGCACCAGATTCGCCATGCCGCGCTGCACTCTTTCTTCGTTCGGTTCGTCGAGCTGCCGCCTGCGCGCTCCGCCGTGCGACCGCAGCGCGCGCACCGTCGCCACGATGACCGCGCCGCTCGGCTCGAGACCGTTGAAACGCGCCTTGATGTGCATAAACTTCTCGAAACCCAAGTCGGCGCCGAAGCCTGCTTCAGTTAACACATAGTCGGCGTATCCAAGTGCGATTCTGTCGCCCATTACCGAGCTGCAGCCGTGCGCGATATTGCCGAATGGACCGGCGTGCACGATGACCGCCTGCCCTTCTGTGGTCTGCACAAGATTTGGCTGAATGGCGTAGCGCAGCAGCGACATCATCGAGCCGACTGCGTTCACATCTTCCGCCGTTACGGGATCGCCGGAGTTTGTAGTGCCCACTACGATGCGGCTAAGTCGTTCTCGCAGGTTCTCGAGGCTAGACGACAGCGCGAGCACCGCCATAATCTCGGACGCGGTAACAATGTCGAATCCGGACTCTCGCATCGGCGCGTTTGGTGAGCCGCCAATGCCGCTGACAATTGTTCGCAGCGCCCTGTCTTCGACATCCGTTACGCGCCGCCAAGTTATGCCGGTCGGACCGAAGCCGGGAATCTGTCCGCGCTGCGCCACATTGTCCGTCAGCGCGGCGAGCAGGTTGTGCGCCGAGCCGACAGCGTGTGCGTCTCCTGTGAAGTGGATGTTTACCTCGTCCTGCGGCTCGACCAGCGACAGTCCGCCGCCTGTGCCGCCGCCCTTGATGCCGAATATCGGACCGAGCGAAGGTTCTCGCAGCGTGGCGACGACATTCTTGCCAAGCCTGCCAAACCCTTGCGCCATACCGACCGTAGTAGTCGTCTTGCCTTCACCGGCGGGTGTAGGCGTGATGCCGGTTACGACAATCATCTTGCCGCGCTTGCCGTCCGTGCGCTCGGCGCTCAGCGGTATCTTCGCCTTGTAATGCCCCTGCGGGATGAGCGATTGCGTGTCCAGACCAAGTTCTGCCGCAACATCCATTATTGGACGCATGTTTTCTATCTCCTCATATAGCCACCAGTGATATTTCAACGGAACGCGATTCGCTCAATTTCTCAATTCAGCGTCGCAAGCGCATTCTAACACACAGCGCAATACTTACACACAGACCGCCTCTAACCTCTAAAATGCAGGGCATCTCGGTCGTCGCCCAGAACGAAGCGAAGGGTCTAAAATCGCTGTATGGAAACAAGCCTGTATGTAGTCAACGCGTTTAGATTTATCAATTCGTTCGAAATGACATGAATGCTCGAAAGAACCTGCTTTGAAAGATGAGTGTAATTAAGGAAAAAGGCAAAATGATTCACACACAACCCCCAATGCCATACTGTCCTGCCAATCGCCTAGTCCAAGTTAAAGACCATCTTGCCCTGTCTTCACACCATCGACCAGCGTGCACACCTATGCCGCCTTGTCCGGTGTGAACCGATGCCTGACGCTGACGATCATCGGAATGCCGTGCTTGTCCAATCCAAGTTCATTTTAAGCGTGCTATCAGATGCCATGCCGTCATGGCACATAGTGGCTGCTTGCCTGCCATAGCGCACGACATCTTTGACGAACATGTAGCCCCCACAGTCTGAGTAATGCTGCGGCGATACGCAGGCACATCAGAACCGATTGGTTGTGATCACTCCATGCGTCAATTCCCGATAGTCTGATTTCCGTACCATCGCCAGATCCGTCGAGAATACACGCGTGAAATCCATTGAGATAATTTCTAAGTTGTGTGGACATTTGCGTCATTCCCGTGAAATTGATCGAGCCGCGTAATTTTCGCCGTCTGGAAGATACTGGTTTCTTGCCTGCGCGGGATAGACGGGCTGAAATATCGAAATGTCCACAGAGCCTAGTGTTGCCAGGCTTCTTATCCCCCGTCATACAACAGCGCCCCCGCTATCGATACCAGCGAGCCGCCTTGCGCGTCTGCGGGGCATTGGTCGTAGCCCATCGATTCACCTTGCAGGTTGCTGCCCTTGCCTTGGCGGTTCAGCAGTTCGAGCATTAGGTAAATGGGGGGGATGCCGCATATTCGGCGCGAGTCCAATTCGGCGCGGGAGCGTTCAAAGAATGCCGCACCGTCACCGTTGCAGATATCGGTCATTGAGTCGCTGTCTTCTGCCGCGAGCTTTGCGCGCGCTACGGCGTCTAGCGGAGCGGTGTCTCCGAATGCGGGGCCCATGTGCGCCAGGTCGCCCGCTGCGATTATCAGCATGCGGCGTCCGTTGGTGGCATCGACTAAGTAATCTACCGCATCGTTAATTCGCCGATCATCCCACGGATTGCCCCTGCCCGATACGAAATGGTGGAACGAGCCGCACAACACCGGCACGACTGCGCAATCTCGTCCGTCAAGAAAATGGTGCAGCCACACAGCGGCGAGTTCGATAGAATGCTCTTTGATGTGGTGAATCTCTTCCTCGTACGCACGCTTGCCTAGTGAATCTGCCAGACCGTCTATAATGTCCGTGTCTGTCCGCAGCGTTCCATGCGGCGTGAAGTAGTTCTGGCGTGTGGGGGTCAGCATCCCAAGCCCGCCGGAATGGTCAGTACCGAATATCACAACCAGTTCTATGTCGTCAAGCGATGGCTTGGCGCGCTGCCATAGCTCGGCGTAAGTCTTGTGGCCGCGCTGGTAGTCGATGTGTGGACAGAGCATGCCGACAAGTTCGCCGACAGCAGTCTCGGCGGCAGACACGGGTGTTTCATCACAGTACGCTGCCATTGTACGGGTTAGCCGTGCCACATCGCCGGGATACACCGGACCGGCATGCGACGGCGGGCGATGCCTTGCATCACGGTATCGCCGCATCACATTGGCGGCAGCGTCTTGATACGCGCCGTTCTCCAGTAACAGCGCTTCATCCATCTGCTCGATAATCTGTGAGATGACATGCTCAGGCAGCGTGTTGCCAGTGTGCTGCAGCAGACCCGAACGTAAGCCGGATATGTCGCGCGTCCCGTCGCACAGCGATAGCAACGGCGCAAGCGGCTGTGGGATGAGCGCGCCGTCCTTGGCGATGCCCAGGCTGTCGTGCAGGTAAATCATGCGCTGCCCTTGATAGTCCACTAGCTGCGGCTCCAGCAGCCTCAACTTGGGATGGGTAGGTGCGCTTCTCGCCCGTTCGCTCTCCAAAATCATCGTCCCCCTTCGACGCCAACTGCGCCGCATATTGCATGGCGAAGCCTCGTTCGCCGCGCTGATTATAGACTAGATGTGGTGTGATGGCTATTGGGCGGCTATCGGAAATCAGCCTTCGCAACTGCTATGAATACCACCCTGAGCTTTCCCCGGAGAGGAAAAGGTTTAATCCCGATACATCCCAGATTTGCCTGAATCTGGACACGGTGCAGACTAGCAAGTAAGAATCGCCCACATGATATAATTGAATCTCGAAATGCGTGAAGTTGAAGTTTGGAACGCCCTAATTTCGGGGATGCACGATGCCGGCCGAACAATGGCGATGGCGGGGACCGGAATAGCGCTCTCAGAGGTTTTGAATGGCTCTTTACGAAGACATGAAGGTATTTAGCGGGAACGCCCACCGTAAGTTGGCTCAATCCATCTGCGCCTACTTGGACATCCCGCTTGGCATGAGTGAAGTATTCAAGTTCAGCAACGACAACACTTTCGTCCGGATTCTCGAGAACATCCGCGAACAGGATGTATTCCTCGTTCAGCCTATCGCATACCCGGTCAACGACCACATAATGGAACTGCTGATTATGATCGACGCCGCCAAGCGCGCGTCCGCAGGCAGGATCACCGCGGTCATCCCATACTTCGCATACGCCCGCAGCGACAAGAAAGACCAACCCCGCGTGCCCATCACGGCGCGGCTTGTAGCAAATCTAATCGAGACCGCAGGCGCTGACCGCGTATTGACGCTCGAACTGCATGCCGGGCAGATTCAGGGCTTCTTCAACATCCCGCTCGACGAACTGAGCGCCATACCGG
>VXRI01000216.1 GCA_009838595.1 Chloroflexota bacterium
GTGACACGCTGTGCGTTCGACAGATGGCAGGAGTCCTGGTAGGTCACGCGATAGGGCAAGTGTCCCTTTGGCGGTACTATCGGCAACTCAGCAAGCAATTCGTGGATGTCCTTTACTTTTGCGCTCAATGTTTCCGCTTTGCCAGCGTAAGTGTGGTCGTTTCTGAGCAGATGTCCGTATTCTTTCATGCGAGAACCGCAGCCCGCCGACGCCACCACGATATGATCCACATCTTCCGCCAAGAGCGCATCGATGTTGCGACGCGCAAGTTCTCGCGTTACTTCCAGATCACCTACGTGTGAGTGTATCGCTCCGCAACAGCCTTGTCCCCTCGCAACGACCACCTCACAGCCGTTTCGAGTAAGCACGCGAACCACGGCGTTCATCTCGGGCCCGTGCACCAGTGGCATTACGCAACCGGCGAGCAATGCGACACGCGCTCTGACTTTGCCTTGACCAGGGTACACTTGCCCGCTTGCTTTGAAAACTTCGGACGGCAGCGACGGCATTGATTTTTCCAAATCATCCATGTTGCCGGGCAGCAGCTTCAGCAGGCCGCTCTTGCGCATCACCGTCTGCATGCCGAATCGCTGGTATAGTCGCATGCTGCCAACGACCATCGACAGCATTCTCTGATTAGGCAGAAGCTTGTTTAGCGCGAATGACGCGATTTTGCCATTGACGAAGCTGGGCATTCTGCGATCTGCGACCTGCTGCATAGTGGCTTCGATAAGGTTGCCGTACGGCACGCCGGACGGGCATGCGACCTCGCAAGCGCGGCATTGGATGCACAGGTCCCAGTGGCGTATCACCGTGTCCGTTATGCCGATTCGCCCTTCGTTAACCGCCTTCATCAGCGCAATGCGTCCGCGCGGCGATTCCGCCTCCAAGCCGGTTTCTACATAAGTAGGGCAAGCTTGGAGACAAAAGCCGCAGTGGACGCACTTGTACAGATCGGACTCTTGCGGCGCGTCAGGGCCGGAAAACAGGGATATTCCATCTTCCGATTGGGGCTTCTGAGGGGCGGTTGCCATTCAGATTCCTCCGGTGAACCTGTTAGGATTGAGTATGCCGTTGCCGTCGTACTGCGCCTTCAAGCGCCGCATCACTTCGATGGAAGCGCCGGTGTAGTCCCAGACATCGATGCCGTCTTTGACCGAAAGAGGCGCGCGCTCGATTATCATCGAACCTCCGAGTTCGTGTATCGCCTGTCGTGCGTTCTGCACATACGCGGTCAGGTCGGCGTTCGTGTCGAACCAGTGCGCGTTTATCATACCATAGCCGGGATGCGCCGCTATTGCCGCGCCGCCGAATTGTTCAAGAGCGTCTATTGCACCCGTGACATCGGTCGGCAATACGGCGATGCGTGTGGACAGAGCAGGCTCTTCGCCACCGGCATGCCCGAAATCTGCGAGCGTCGCCCAGAGCGCGCTTGACTCAGCGCCAATCGATTCCGTATGCGCCACTTGCGCCCGACTTTCGATGACTGACAGCGCTTCGCTTTCCATGCGCCGCAATGTGCGCGGTCGGCTGCCAAGCCTGATTGCGAGCGTGTATGCGCTGCTGCTCGCGCCGTCTGCGTAATCGTCCACCGCCATTCTTGTTGCAGCCGCGCGGTTGAACGCGGTGAGCGCGATGGGAATCACGCCGCTATTAAATATGCTTAACGCCGCGCTCATGCAATCGGCAACGGTATTGAATTGCGCCAGCAGCGTTGAATCTCGGCGTGGCATTGGAGTGAGTTTGAACGACACTTCTGTGATGACACCAAGCGTACCCAGCCCACCGACATGCAGTCGCGCCATATCGTAGCCGCTGACATTTTTGACCACATTGCCGCCGCTCTTCACATGTCTGCCGTCCGCTTGCACTACCTTCATGCCAATGACGAGGTCGCGCGCGCTTCCGTACTGCCACTTTAGCGGACCGCTGACGCCCGCAGCGAGCGTTCCGCCAATTGTCGCTCTATTGGGCAGGGGGGCGTCCAACGGCAGAATCTGCCTATCTTCCGCCAACGCATTGCGCAATGTTGATAGGGTGATTCCCGCCTGTACGACCAGCGTCAGGTCAGCAGAGTTATGCTCCACTACGGAGTTCATCTCGGTCATGTCCGCAACAACATCGAGATGTCGCACCCGATTGCCTAACGCCATTTGCGTGCCACCGCCGCGTGGCGCGACTGCAAGCCCTTCGCTGTTGGCGAATGCGAGAAGTTGGCTTAGTGCGTCTGCGCTGCGAGGCAAAGCAACGACTTGTGGAATGATGCCGTCCACCGCATCCGAATCTACGCCATCTCTGACATACGCTGCTCCGAGCAGGTCAGCGATGCGATCAAAATCATTTGCCATTGAAGTCTATATCCATGCATCCGCGCCGACGCGGGCTATCGCGCCGTGTCCGTGGCTGTGCCCTGCCACTTCTCCGCAGGTCGCGCCGCTAGGGAATATCTTCGCCGGGTTGAGCATGTCGCGGGTGTCGAACGCAGGCTTGAGTCGTGCCATCGCCTCCATGTCGTTGTCAGTGAACATGAAGTCCATGTATTCCTGCTTTTCCAGACCGATGCCATGCTCGCCGGTCAGAACGCCGCCCGCATCTACGCACATCCGCAGTATTTCGCCGCCGAGCGCGAGCGCCTTATGCGTATCGCCAGGCTTGCGCTCATCGAACAGCACTGACGGATGCAGGTTGCCATCGCCGGCGTGAAGCAGGTTTGCGATGGGATAGCCGCTGTCCTGCGAAAGCTGCCGAATTTGCGAAAGCACTTCGACCAGCTTAGTTCGCGGCACTGTGCCATCCACCAGCAGATAGTTCGGTGCGAGCCGCCCCAACGCGCCCAGCACGCCCTTGCGTCCTGCCCAGAGCCGGTCACGCGCTTCCTGATTTGTCGCGGTGCGAATCTCTATTGGGCCGAATTCGTTACACACATTCTCAATTTCCTCCACCTCTTCCTCCACCGATTCGTGCAAGCCTTCGACTTCCACTAGCAGCACTGCGCCGGCGTCCTCCGGGTAGCCCGCATTTACGGCAGGCTCTACCGCTTGGATGCAGAGGTCGTCCATCATTTCGATGGCGGCAGGAACGATACCCGCGCCGATAATCCCGGACACCGCGGCGCTCGCCTCACTCACATCGCGGAATACCGCGAGCAGCGTCTTGACCGCTTCGGGCTGCCGCAGCAATCGCACGATGACCTTTGTGACGATAGCCAGTGTGCCTTCGGAGCCGATTAAAATGCCGCGCAGGTCGTAGCCTGGCGTCTCGCGTGTGCGTCCACCGACCCATTGGAGCGAGCCGTCTGCCATCACGACTTCCATGCCCAGCACATGGTTCGTGGTTACGCCGTATGCCAAGCAGTGCGGACCGCCTGAGTTTTCCGCAACATTACCGCCGATAGTGCAAGCCTTTTGGCTGGAAGGATCAGGCGCGTAGCACAAGCCGTATTGCGATACATGCTCGGTCAGGTGTAAGTTGATGACGCCCGGTTCAACGACTGCGATGCGATTTTCCACATCCACTTCAAGAATGCGCGTCATGCGTGTGAGCGAGATTACGATGCCGCCAACCTGCGCGACCGCGCCGCCGCTCAGTCCGGTGCCTGCGCCTCTAGGTACGATGGGAACATCGTTCTCACGCGCAACCTTAACGACCGCCGCGACTTGCTCGGCATTACCCGGCACAACCACGATGGACGGCATCGCCTTGTCCGCGGAGCCGTCGTACTCGTAAACAATCAGGTCTTCAGGCTTATAAACGACATAATCGTCGCCAACGATTGCCTGCAGCTGACGAATGATTTCGATGCTTGCATAGTCCGTTGTCGCCATTTTTCCGCTCCGCGTGCTATGTGCTTGTGGACGACACAGAATGATAATAGATTGGCAATGCCGTTGCAAACGAATTGCGATCTGCCAACGTCAGAGGCACGATTGCTATTCTGCGTATGGCTTGGCGTAATTGTCATCTTGATATCGGGGGAGTGCTGGTGACTGTTGCCGGCGCGCTGATGAAAACCTTCGCTTTCACTGCATCCGTATGCGTGGACTCTGTGTGATTTGTTCACCCTTGACGCCGGTTGCCGTTCTGTCATAGTACTATCTGAACTTGAATGTGCGTATCGCGGCGACGGCGGATATGACTATCCAGCCGCACAAGATGGCGAGTTCCAGCGGAAACTCCCAGAAGGAAGCGGAGTGCAGAACTACGCCCCTGACCATTGCGACAATGGG
>VXRI01000027.1 GCA_009838595.1 Chloroflexota bacterium
GTCCACCCCGGTGATGCCGACGTCCGCGACTATCGCCTTCCGCCGCAGTTCGCCGCGCTTGGCTTCCTTCGTATCAACCGGCGCTTCCTGATCGACCGCCATCACTTCGAGCGAAATGCCGGTGCCGCGCATCGTTTCTTCGATGTTGAGGGCGTCCAGCGCGGCATGCTGAGTTCGCAACATGGTGCGCGCTTCGATGTCGCGTGCAACCTCACGAATGTAGTTCGCCGCGTCTTTCAGAGATTTCGTGCGGAACACTCGCCACGCGGCTTCGACGGCGGTGCGTTCCAAGTTCGCCATCAATTCGTCGGCTCGCTCTGACATGTCTTCCGCGACTTGCAGCGCTCGTTCCTGCGCCATCGCAGCGTTCAGTGAAAGATGAGTTGCTGCGTCGGGCGTAACCGTGGGGACGGCTTCTCGCCCTAGACTGCGGCTCAGATTGGCTAGAAAATCTTCGGATTTCATTGGCGTAGGCAAATCAGCGCGAATCACAGGTAATGGCGGTATAGTGCGGTTGCGATCGAATAGGCTTACAGGTCGTGGTCTTTGGCGCGTTTACGGAATGGGCGCGATGCAAGGCTGGGCAGGGCGCGGTGGCGTGTCCAAGCTGACAATGGCGATGATCCGCCTTTATTTTTGCCTTCGCCGGGCATGAATGGTTGTGCCAGTCTGCCGAGTTTGCTCGCGGTGGACATGGCAAATGAATTGGATGCCGCCATACGCCATACCTTCATCGCCAGTCGCTCTTTCGCGGTCGATGTGCGGTGTTGCGGATAGTTGTCACCCTCCGCGAGCTGGTGGCGCAGGTAGAGTAGCATGCGCGGCAGGTTTATCTTCACGGGGCAAGCTTCCTTGCACGCGCCGCACAAACTGCTCGCGTATGGCAAGTCTTTGGCATCCGACAGGTTTGTGAGCATCGGCGATACTATCGCGCCGATGGGTCCCGGATAAACCCAGCCGTACGAGTGCCCTCCGACCTTGCGATAAACCGGACAGGCGTTCAGGCAGGCGCCGCAGCGCAAGCAGTACAGCGCTTCGCGCAAATCCGGGTCGGCGAGCAGGCGCGATCGTCCGTTGTCCACGATGACTAGGTGAAATTCTTCGGGACCGTCTTCATCTTCCGCGCGGCGTGGCCCAGTTACGGCGGTTACATAGCTGGAAATACGCTGTCCAGTCGCAGAGCGGATGAGCAAGCGCAGCATAATGCCCATATCTTCGATAGACGGCACGACCTTTTCCATGCCCGTGATGGCGACATGAATTCGAGGCATCGATGTGCACATCCGCCCGTTGCCCTCGTTCGTTACCAGTACAAGCGTGCCCGTCTCAGCGACTATGAAGTTCGCGCCGGTGATACCCATATCCGCGGCGATGAACTTCTCGCGCAGTTGGCGGCGCGCTTCTTGTGCCAAATCGTCTATGCTTGTATAGTGCGGTGCGTTCAGCTTGTCCTCAAACAGCTCGGATACTTCCTCGCGCGACTTGTGGATTGCCGGCGCGATGATGTGGAACGGAGCTTCGCCCGCGAGTTGGATGATATACTCCCCAAGATCAGTCTCAACGGATTCAATGCCCGCCTCTTCGAGACGCTCATTCAAGCTCATCTCTTCGGACACCATGGACTTGCTCTTCACAACAGTCTTCACGCCTTTGGAGAGTGCAAGGCTGGTGACATAGCTAGTCGCTTCGTTGGCGTCCTTGGCGAAGTACACATTGCCGCCCGCTTTATGGACGTTCTCCATAGCCATACGCAAATAGGCGTCCAGATTTGCGATGGTGTGCGCTTTGATTGCGCGCCCACGTTCTTGCAGCGCATCCCAATCGGGCGTAGCGGCGGATGCGTCCAGCCTCGCTTGATGAAATCCGCCGTACAGCCCAAGCAAATTTGCCTGAATCTTTGCGTCATTCAGCGCGCTTTCGGCAGAGTCCGTGAACTGTTTCGTCGTTACCTGCATTGCGTCTATCCGGTCAAGGCGTCGTCTAGTACCTGTGCTATGTGCTGCGGCTGAATATCCATGCCGTTCTTGGCGATGCCACCGCCGATGTGCATCAGGCAGCTGCTATCACATGCGGTAATCGCATCCGCGCCAGTCTCGCCTGCGTATTTCAATTTGTCGTTTAGCATTGCTCCGGAAATTTCGGGGAACTTCACAGAGAAAGTGCCTCCAAATCCGCAGCAGACCTCGGACTGTTCCATCTCGGTAAGCTCGACATTCGGCAGCGAGTCTAACAGCGTGCGCGACTGAGTCTGTGCGTGCAGCTCGCGGCGCAAATGGCAGCCTTCGTGATAGGTTACTTTGCGTTTATTTTGGTTAGTCTCGCCTTCAGCGTAAGCGCTAATGTCGTCGATTCCCAGCACATCCACGATAAACTCCGTCAGTTCGTAAGTGCGGCTTGCGAGCGAAGCGATTCTTTGCTGCATCGCAGGCTCGTCGTGGAACAGCTCGGCATAGAATACGCGCATCATGCTTGCGCACGAACCGGAAGGCACGACGACATACTTGTCGTGCTGCAATAGCTCAATCGTACGACGTGCGAGCGGCTTTGCATCGCTCCAGAATCCAGAGTTGAACGCAGGCTGTCCGCAGCAAGTTTGCGACGCCGGAAAGTCTAGCTCAACACCTAGGCGACGCAACAATCGCACCGTGCTGTCGCCGACCTCAGGGTAGATCTGGTCGATGATGCAAGTCACGAAGAGTGACGCGCGAACGGGCGAAGTCGCGGCTGCCATCAGAACACCAGCCCATGCACGAAGAAGCCGACCATCCACGCCACGATGAAGATTGGACACGCCGCGAACAGCTTGCCTTCGGTCCGAATCTTCGCCGGACCGTGCATAAATACATAAAGGATAAACGCGCCAAGCCCAATCGCGACAAGCGCGACGGACGCGAAGTTGACGCCGAGTGATAAGCCGATGATAAATCCGACGACTGCCCAAGAGATGGGTGTGTCCAAGTAGCCAAGTATTGTGGTCATTTGCGCCTTTCAAGCGAGTTATCCAGTGCGCCTGACATACCTGTATGTTACAGGCTGCACGGCAACAGGATACTACTAGGACGCGTGTCGGCGCAATACCGGAGAGATTGAACTGGCGGTTGAGTCAAGCCAATTAAGATATCTGATGAATAGCCCACCGTCGTAAATATCTGATACACTCTCGGCAATATAACGATTGCGTAACCTAGCTAATATCAGAAGCATATAAGGTGAAGATTAATTGAGTGCAATAAACGCTTGGAATAAACGGGTCAAAGCGCACCACGCGCAGTCGGAGGCGGTGATGGAGTCTGCCGGATGGTCAGACGACGACTTCTGGCAGCCGTACGCGCGTTTCTTTCGACTGGATCCGCGCCGTGAAGGCGATGCCGTGCTGGATTTACTTCTGTCCATGGTCGGCGCGGGCGAAACCGCGATGGACGTTGGAGGCGGAGCCGGCCGTTTGGCGCTGCCGATGGCGCTGAAGTGCGAGCACGTGAGTGTAGTCGAGCCGTCAGACAGCATGATTGCGGAACTGCGAGCGGCTGCGGAAGAATCCGGTATTGAGAATGTGTCCGTTACGCAGGCGACATGGGAGGACGCCGATGTGGATCCAGCGGATGTTGTGCTGTGTGCGCATGTGGTATATGGCATAACGGACATCGAGCCGTTTGTGCGGAAATTGGACGCGCATGCCGGCTCGCTGGTCGTGCTACTCGCGTTCATAGAATCGCCGATGAATCGCATTTCGCGTTTCTGGCAGCCTGTGCATGGAGAAGAACGCATTGACATGCCAGCACTGCCGGAACTGGTCAACGCTCTGTGGCATATGGGCATCTACCCCGATGTGCGAATGATGCCGCCCGTTATGCCGGACAAGTTCGAAGACAGGGATGTCGCGCTGACTCAGCTACGAAATCGGCTATATGTGAGGGCTGACAGCGCCGAGGATCGCAGGTTGCGTGAGGCGATGGACGAACTGCTAGTCGATGTAGAAGGCGGTGTCTCGGTCAAAGGCGTGTCGCCGGTACGTCAGGGTTTTTTATCGTGGCGACCAGAGCGGTAGTGTGCGAATCCTCTGGACTATCGTCCTTGCTACTTGTAAGCCTGCATCGATACGGGCTCCCATCCGTTATCCCGAACGGAGCAACGCAAGTTGAGGAATTCAAAATCGCGGACCGGCTTGCTGCTACGAATTAAGGATGGAGGCTGACATAAACTACCAAAACCTCCATCCTATAC
>VXRI01000072.1 GCA_009838595.1 Chloroflexota bacterium
GTCCTATAGACGCGCCACGAACGGATTTGTGTCTCTCACCGCTAACTGCCTATACGATAACCGAAACCCCTTTGCTTCCCGACCGTTAATTTGCCCGCGCGCCCGCTATAAGGTATCCTTTCTGCTTGATAGTCAGACTGACGAGCAGATTGAAGAGCCATAACCAATAAAGGCGGAGGAATACCTATGAATACGATGGAAGCCATTGCGCGAATACTCAAGGAAGAAGGCGTCGAATGGGTCGCCTGCTTCCCCTCGAACAACCTCATTGAAGAGGTCGCGAAAGTGGGCATTCGCACCATTATGTTCCGGCAGGAGCGCGGGGCGTTGATGGCGGCGGACGGTTACAGCCGAATGAACGATCGCGAAAAGTTCGGCGTGGTCATCACGCAGGGCGGGCCCGGCTCCGAGAATAGCATGGGCGGTTTGGCACAGGCGTTCGCGGACAACATCCCTATGCTCTACCTGCCTGGCGGTTCGCCCGTCGCGCAGATGCAGGTTCGTCCCAATTTCTCGCCCGCTCGCACTTATCAGACAGTCTCCAAGTACAGCGAAGTCATATTACAGCCCAATATGGTCGCCAGCACGATGCGCCGCGCGTTCCATAACCTGCGCAACGGACGAGGTGGTCCTGTTACCATCGAGTTGCCCGGCGATGTCAGCACGATGGAAGTCGCCGACTCAGCGATGAGCTATCAGCCGCCCAAGCGCCATCCGCAAACGCCGTCGCAAGGAGACATAAAGGACGCGGTGAAGGCGCTGCTCGCCGCGCGCAAGCCGATGATATGGTCCGGCATGGGCGTGTTGATGGGAAACGCGACCGCCGAGTTGCGCGAGTTAGCCGAACTGACCGAGATCCCTGTCTATTGCACCATGCCCGGCAAGTCCGGTTTCAATGAGAGGCATCCGCTCTCGCTCGGCTCTGGCAGCGGCGCGACCACGCAGCAGGCGCGCACTTGGCTCAACGAGTCCGATGTGCTGTTCGCGGTCGGATCCAGCCTGTCCATCACCGGCTATGGGCAGTCCATCCCCGCCGGCAAGGTGATGATTCACAACACCGAAAGCATCGAAGACCTGAACAAGGACTTCACGGTGGACATCGGCGTGCCGGGAGACGCTAAACTCACGCTGCAAGCGCTAATAGATGAGGTTAAGGCGCAGTTGGGCGAGAGCGGCCGCGCCGGCAAGAACGGCGTCGCAGCCGAAATCGCGTCCATTCGGCAGAGCTGGATGGCGAGCTGGACGGATTTGCTCAATTCCAACGAAACGCCTATCAGCACATACCGCGTAATCGGCGAATTGGAGCGCGTTCTCGACCATGACAACAGCGTGGTAACGCATGACGCCGGCGCGCCGCGCGATTCCATCATGCCGTTCTACACCGCCACCACGCCGCACAGCTACATCGGCTGGGGCAAGACGACTCACCTCGGCTACGGCATCCCGCTGATGATTGGCGCGAAACTCGCATCGCCGGACAAGTTCTGTCTGAACTTCATGGGAGACGGCGCATTCGGCATGTCCGGTTTGGACATAGAGACCGCCGTGCGCGCGGGCGCTCCCATCACGACCGTAGTGCTGAACAACGGCGGCATGGCGACTTACCCCGGCGGATACCCTACGGCCCGCGAGTTGTTCGGCGCGACCGAGATGACAGGCAACTACGCGCAAATAGCCGAAGGCATGGGCGCGGTCGGCATCGAGGTAACCGATCCCAACCAAGTTGCAGACGCTATTCGGCAGGCGCAGAACCACAACGCAGAGGGCCGCGCCGTGCTGCTAGACATCCACAGCGACATGGAGCCGCGCAAGTCGCGCCCGGAGTAATAGTAGCGCCAAAAGTTCCTTCCCCCTTGATGGGGGAAGGTTAGGATGGGGGGATGAGACATTTTGTAGAAGCGTCGATTGCCGGCACAAGCGTTTGACATAGTAAGCAAGGAAAGGACCCGCCATCGTGCGGGTCTTCTTTTTCGGAGGTTAGAGCATTATACAGTACAGTCTCTAAACGATATTTTGCGCTGGTAGTGGATTGCCGTCACTTCCGTGCGGCCCCTGGATGAGGTATCCAATGAATTTCTTCTGCAACTATATTGATTACTTTAACGCCTGCTTTGACTTTTCAGTGCCGGTAGTGTTCGCTATCGGAGTGGGAGCCATTATTATTGGCATCGTCATTCGCTTGCTGTTCAGCAGCCACGATGATGATGGTAAGGATGATGAATTCCCATAGAAACGCAACTATCGTATGCGCTCTTCTCTTCCCACTTATGTACCTGCAGGCATCTTGCAGCCACTCGTTCGCTTAGCCTTGCCACCTACACGCACTGGGGTCTATTTGCTGGACATTTAACAGGCACTAGCAATAGCTGCAAAAACACTTGCATGCGAATATAAGTTCCGCTATTATGTTCTTGACGCTATTCTGATAGCGGATTTTTCATCGAAAGGAGACACGCTATGCCTGGTCCTAATATCGGCGATCTCGTTCGGAGGATCATCAACAGCATTGACTGGGGTGTGTTCAAGCCGCGCAATTCCGCTGCTAGCAACAAGCAACGCGTCCGACGCAATGGGCGCGAGTACGGCGACGACGCCATTGACGCTGCGCTTGACATTATCTACTCAACTCACAGTGGCAGTGATGTATCCAGCGCTATGCTCTCAGCGCTCACCCGCGACGTGGACGATGTCATCAATGACTATTATACCGAAGCCGTACTCAGTTTGTTTGGTGGCTTCACGCGCGACGAGTGTGAGGCGGCTATACGCTCTGGCGATTATGCCGCTATCCAAAAACAGACTTCCGACCGTTGCAAAACCGCTTTTGAAGTGGTGATGTCGCAGTATGAAGCTGAGTGGTGGAGTGGAGAGTATGAGTAATGGCGGTTAGGTAGCCGCTCCTCACACGATGGGGATATAGTCCCCGCAGGTACTGTTATTTACAATACTTGCGGGGACTTCTTTTGTGTATATAAATCCACTCTAGTGTTATTCCTGGTAGAAATCAAAGGTCACTTTGTCGCCCATAGAATGCAATAAACACCAACTTCATGGATTAGATATTCAAGAGACGACATGAACACGACCATGCTTATATCGCTTACTCTAGCAGTCTTCGCGGCGATTTTGGCAGCTTGCATGCACCAAGCTGCCGAATACGACACGCCTACGCCACCGCACTCGCCGGAAGCGCACGAGCAAGGCATCTCCCTCCACACCCGCGCCCTATCTCGCCTAGCCCAAGCCGACTACGACAACGCCGTCGCCGACACGGACAAGGCGCGCAAGCTCATAGACCCGCAGCTCATACACCTGTACACCGACGACATGCGCCAGGTCTATTTCCAAAGCGCCATCGCCTACTACGACACTGGCTTGTACGATGACGCAATCATCCTGTTCGACAAGGCAATCAATGTTGTCCTGTCCCCATCTGACTACCCCGACGCCTACTACTGGCGCGGCATGTCCCACTACCGCAAGGGCAGCCATCGCAGGGCTATAGCGGATTTCGATATGCTTGTCGGCAAGGAAGGTGACTTCCCGGACGCCGCGCACTATCGTGAACTTTCGCGGGAGAGGCTGGCGGAGTGGAGTAGATAACCCACACCTGTCAAACCGCGTTAGCCTTCGCTATCCCTGTCCACGAGCATCCGTTCTGAGTGCGATATGAGCGGCGGCAGTTCGTTTTGGATAATCATACGCAGCAAGGGCAGGTCAACTCTGTTGTATTCGTGTATCAGCCTGTTGCGTAGTCCGACGATTCGGGCCAGTCGATGGCAGGATAGCAGGCGCGCATTCCCTGAGGCACGCGCCGCGCTGCCTCGCTTATGACCTCCATGTATCTTATCAGCGCATTGTCCAACGCCTGACTGATAATATGGTCGGCGTCCCAATCATCGCGGCGGGCGCGCCCCTCGAACAATTCCAGAGCGTTGCGCGCGTTGTCGAGCATGTGGTGAATGGCTACATACGGGTCTCTACGCGACATATATGACCAACGCTTCTTCCAGCACCTCTTGAACGAAGTACTTACTGAGATCTCTGGGCGTATGCAAGTCAACCTTCCTACCGCCGAACATCTCCGACAATTCGTTAGGCATGTCCCAATAGAACTTAAGGCCCGGCAGCGGCAGTTCCGGCAGGACGTCCACCAGCACGTCGCTGTCGCTCTCCGGCGAGCGTTCGTCGCGTATCGCGGGGCCGACTCGCGCG
>VXRI01000147.1 GCA_009838595.1 Chloroflexota bacterium
TTCTTCGCGGCTGTTGCGGCCTTCCAGCGAATCCACACGCGCCCCCTGCCCGCCGACTTGCGCTATCGCTGCGCCGAGGGCGGTTGCCACTTCTGCGTGTTTGGGCCGCAGCACTTGTGACGCGCCTGCCAGCGTGTCGCCAAGCAGTATGTTGCCGCCGCCGACAAGCACCACCGGAACATCACCCCGGCTCAGCTTCACGCGGTCAACGGCGGACTCGGCGCGCGCTTCGATTTCGTCGATGCACTGCTGTATTACGGCGCGCTTCATTCCGCCAAGCCGTCGCCAATCACCAAGCCGCGCCCTACCGCTTGCCACTGCGATGTCCGTTGCCGTGAGCGTATCGCCTCCGAACACCAGCGCTTTGTCGGTCAGTCGATAGCCCACGCTTTCCGCCCTCATCCGCAGAGGGTCTTCTTCTACGACAGTGCCACCGCCGAGCGCGACCGACACCATATCCGGCGTGCGGAAGTTCGTGCGGACGCCGGATATGTCCACCGCGACCGCAGACTCACGGGGAAAACCCTTGACCAGCGCGCCCACATCGGTCGAAGTGCCGCCGATGTCCACGACAATGCCGTCTGTGATGCCGGACAGGTACGCCGCGCCGCGCATGCTGTTCGTGGGACCGGACGAGACCGTCAGCACAGGGAATCCGGACGCGAAATCGGTATCCATCAGCGTGCCGTCGTTCTGGCTCATGAACAGCGGCGCGGCAATGCCTAGCCGTTGCAG
Organism: Chloroflexota bacterium; assembly: GCA_009838595.1. Classification (GTDB taxonomy): domain Bacteria; phylum Chloroflexota; class Dehalococcoidia; order Lucifugimonadales; family JADFKI01; genus Bin90. The sequence goes on from VXRI01000147.1 coordinate 736, forward strand.
CGCGCCTTCGATGCCATTGACAGTCAACACCGCGACATCGGCAAGGCAAGCGTTCAATACGGCGGCGTTCTCGCGTTCCAGCAGTCCCATGCGCCCGTTTTCGTGCGATAAGCATACGCGCATATCCGGCGCAATCTCGCGGATGAGCGCGCCTGCCTGCTTCTCGTGTGAAGGGTCAACCGGCGAGAACACGCCGCTAACGGCTATCGCCCTGACACCTTGCTCTCGAAAGCGCTGCGCCGCATCCCGCACGCCATCGCGGTCGAGCGTGGCAATCTCGCGCCCGTCGAATTCGTTGCCTCCACCAACAATGCAGCTCAATCCGCCCATTGCATTCTTCAGGTCGTCGTCCCAGTCAACAAGCGGCGGCAGGAGTTGAGTCGCGGGCAGCGCAAGCCGTATTATGCCGGTCGGACACAAGCCCTTGCGCTCAAGCAGCGCGTTTGTGAAATGTGTCGTGCCGACCATCACCGCAGCCACGCGCTCACTGTCTATGCCCTGTCGCAACAATTCGCTGACGGCGTCCACGATGCCCGATGTTACATCCTCGCTCGTCGGCACTTTCGCGACGGCGCGAAGCTCGTGCCCGTCCATCAGCACGGCGTCAGTATTTGTACCGCCTACATCCACTCCTATGAACATTACGCTTGCCTTACATGCTTATATTACGGGTTCAGTACGCAGTCCACCCTGTCCATCCATTCCATTGCCCATCCGATAGGAGGAGACGCGCATAAATCGAATCATCCCCAAAGCAATCTGCTTCCAAGAAAAAAGGGCAAGAAGAGCAGTATAGTTACACAATGTCTAAAAGCAGTGTTGATGGATTGCGCGGACAGCGTACAATGTCAAGTCTTACAGTTGCATTACACCGTTGAATCATACTGTCAGGGGGGAGTATTCGGCGTCGTAGCCGAATGCTTTTGGGCCTGCCACCGCCAAGCCTTCGGGCGTTGTCCACAGCGCCGGCGCGGGAAAACCGAGAATCGTAACGCGCAATCCGTATCGCATCAACTCGGTCGTAACCGGCTCGCCACCGTCTGTCGCCACGGCGCAAATCAGGTCGGGCACGATGCACGCAATCTCGCCGTTTAGCCGCGCGATAAGGTTCTCGTTCTGGAAGTCGATAACCATCTGCCCGTCCGCGAAGTCGTCCAGCCCGTCGATGGTAACTGACCCGCGCGCGAACCCCGCCGTGGTGCGCCGTTCTATGTCAACGACCTTGCCGGAGAACAGCACCTTGCCCGGGCAGGTGGCGAGTATCGCAGCGATTGGATCGTCGCCGTTGTCACGCGCTCGCTCTACGGCACTGCCTAGCTCGCGTGCCAGGGTCAGCGAGTTTGGGATTGCCGTGCGCCGCACCTGATCCGCAGACATAGGCGCGACGGCATAGCAGGCTACGCAGCCCATCTGTATCGTGGTCGCGCGCGCCAGCCGCTCTGCCCAGTGCGGCGTAATCGTGTCGCGGATTATGACCGAATTGCCCTTCTCGTCTGCGACTGCCATTGGACAGCACGGCACGCCATAGACGAAGAATGTCTTCATTTGGAACTCGGGGAAGGCGCGTCCCATGCCATCGGCGTCCACGACTGGCAGCGCTGCCATCGCAGCCGGTATCAGGGGTTCTACCGAGTTGCTGCCGCCAATTTCGTTCGAAATCAGCGCGGTTGCCTGCTCGCCGGTGTATTCTTCGATGGCGCGGAGGGCGTGGAAGGACTGTAAGTCGCGCACCTTTTCGATGCCTACGGTCGGCGCGCCAATGCCGCCCACACAGACCACGCGCGCATTGTCCGGCAGTTCGTCCGGTGACAGCACGGTAACGGGGCCCCATTCACGGATCGCCTGTCGTGCACGCAGACGCCCGATGTATGGATTGCCCCCGCCGCCCGTACCCAATATGCCAGCGCCGGTGGCGATGTGCGCTAGATCGTCCTCTGTAACCTGCCACATGCTCTTTTGAATCCTTGCCGAAGTAGTTTCGATTAAGCCACATATAAACCATAAGAAAGTGTATTTGAGGGTGAAGTGAGTGTCAAATTACTTACATCGATAGAATAGACAAGATGGGCAGAGTGGTGAAATGATTCCCAATTCGGCACATAATTTTGCTGGAACGCTGTGTATCTCTATGCTAGGTTGTGTGGACAATAGGGGCATTATGTGAAAATGGGAATCCAGATTCTCAAATGTAGCAGTTTTGTTATGTCAACGTCGCTTGGAGGCGCCGGATTCCCTTGTTCGCACAGGAGTAGGCTCTGCTTCCGCAGGAATACGGGATGCATTTGTGAATTGTCCACAGAAACCTAATCTCATTGCGAACTCTTATTGGAAAGGTACGAACATGGCGCGAAGTAATGCGGCGACAGTGGAAGAATACCTAGACGAACTCGAACCGGACAGACGCGAGCAAATGGAGGTCGTCCGTGAGGTCGTTCTGGATAACCTGCCGGACGGTTACAGTGAGGCGATGAACTGGGGCATGATTTCGTGGGAAATACCGCTCGAACGTTACCCGACAACATACAACAAGCAGCCGCTGATGTACGCCGCGCTTGCCTCGCAGAAGAACTATATGTCGCTGTATCTGATGTGCGTGTACGCCCACGAGGGCGCAAATGAAGAATTCGAGCGGCGCTATAAGGCGACAGGCAAGAAGCTGAACATGGGCAAGTCCTGCGTGCGCTTCAAGACCACCGAAGACTTGCCGATGGAGCTGATTGCCGAGGCGATCGCGTCCACCTCCGTGGATGAATATATCGCCGGCTACGAGGCGTCCCGAAAGAAGACGCGCAAGAAGAAGTAGCAGTCCTGGAGATTTCCACCGCATCTGTCGGGTATTCTAACCATAAGGAGGTATTGCGGCCGTATGGATTCTTGCACGCTGCCTTCGCGGGGCATGCTTCGCAGGAATGACGGAATTGAAAATCACTGCCTTGAGAATATCATCCTTAGCAAAACCTTGAAGTATTCTCGCGCAAGCAAGATAATGTCTTATAATCCAGGGTTGGTCCCATCCGCGGAGAGTTGCTGGAGTGGCTGAACAGGCACGACTGGAAATCGTGTGTACCTTTATCGGTACCAAGGGTTCGAATCCCTTCCTCTCCGCCATCCCACCAGTGCGGCGCAAACATGTCTATGAACTGGAAAAATAACCCTAACTTGAGCGCGATGAGCGACAGTGACCACCTGACGCAGGTCGCGCACAGTTTGACTGACGCGATTCACGACAATCCGGAAGATGCCCGCGCGTGGTTCTTGCGGGGCAACGCATACCTAGACCGCGGGGCGAACGACTTCGCAGCAAGCGATTATTCCAAGGTAATCGAGCTTACGCCCAACGACGCCGTAGCGTATAACAATCGTGGCATTGCGTTTCGCAACAGCGGGCTGACAGACCTAGCCATCGCCGACTACACGAAAGCCCTTGAGCTGGACACCGACTACCGGGACGCTCACAATAACCTAGGAATGGC
>VXRI01000045.1 GCA_009838595.1 Chloroflexota bacterium
GAATGGCGCATCCCCGTGGCTTTTTCAACTATGTCTTAAACTAGCACCAATGGTTGCTACGTTTGTGTCAACACTGCCTAGCATTTATAAATCGACTATGCTCGCACCGAAAACTCATTACGGCACCGGTGCGTTCTCCGGAAGAAGCCCCTCATGCTTCAGTTCCGCCCACAGTGCGGCTGGGATGGTGTAGCTAACCATGTCGAAGTTTTCCTGCACTTCGGCGGTTGATACTGCACCCGGTATCGTGGCGGCGACGGCTGGATGAGCCAAGCCGAATTGCAGCGCGGCGGCTTTCAGCGGCACATCGTGCCTGTTACAGACCGCCATTATCTTGCGCGCCTGCTCCAGCACTTCGGGCGGCGTGGATTGGTAGAAGTATGTCGTGCCCTCGCCCAAGTCGGACGCCAGCACGCCGCTGTTGTACGGACCGCCTAGGATGACGCTCATCCCGCGCTCTTCGCACAAGGGCAGCAGGTCGTCCAATCCGGACTGGTCGAGCAGAGTATATCGCCCTGCGAGTAGGAAGCAGTCGAAGTCCGCCTCGCGGCCGAACTGCGCCAGCGGCTCACAGAAGTTCATGCCTGCGCCTATCGCGCCGATGACGCCCTGCGAGCGCAGATCCGCTAATGCCGGAAATGCCTCATTTACCGCCTGGTGGTGAAAGTCGTCAGGGTCGTGTATCAGCAGTATATCCACGCGGTCCAGCTCCAGCCGCTTCAGGCTTTCTTCAAACGAGCGCAGCACTCCGTCGCGGCTGAAATCAAATGCCACTTCCATCTGCGGCAATTCGCGGAATATATCCTGCCCGGGCGCGGCGTCCACCGGGTTCAGCACACGGCCGACCTTCGTGGACAGCACATACGAATCGCGGTCCACGCCCGCAAGTCCCTGCGCGTAATATCGCTCGCTCCTGCCTGCGCCGTAGAATGGCGCGGTGTCAAAATACGATATACCCAGCTCCAGCCCCTTGCCGATGCTTTCGATGGAACTTCGTTGCGCGTCTTCGATCGGCATTGAGCCGAACGGCGCGCCGCCCACGCCAAGCCGCGATACCATAACGCCTGTCGAGCCGATTTTTGCCTTGTTCAATGGATTCATGTTTTGCTCCCATCACTCATTATCGTCCGAATACTGAACGAATACTAACGCAAGCCTGCGGATATTCACAGAGTCACACATATTCTCGAAATGAGAGACGCTCTTTACCTTTATCGTCTATTGGCAGGAACTCCTGCGCGATTATTCAGGCGTAGTTTGACATCGAAATTCCTTTCCTCTTGGCGGGGAAAGTTAAGATTGGATGTAAGAGCCAGATTGCTTGCAAGGGTACACACAGATCAAACCGTCGCCTTATAGGAATTTCATACGAAATCGCCCGGTTACCGGAAGACCGCGAGTATCACCGCTGCGCTGCATAGCCATAGCAGAGCCGTCGCAATCAGCGGTATGTCGCCAAGCAGCAGGTCTTCAGGATTTTCACCGGAGTCGGCACTGTCGCTCAATATCAGGTAGCGGAACAGACAGAACGCGACGAATGGAATCGTCAGCATCATCGCTCCGTTAGTGGGCAGATTAGGCGCGGTGAATGTGTACAGCGAGTAAGCTATCAGCGACGCGGTGGCAGTTATGACCACCAGCTTATCCAATGATTCCACGCTGTATCTGCTCAGCGACGGGCGTTGGCTCGCGGCGTCCACGCCGGCAGTCGTTAGTTGGCTGCGCCGCTTGATAAGCGCCAACAGCAATGCCGCGAGCGCAGTGCACAGGTACAACCATGGCGAAATCGGAACGCCCATAATCGCCGCGCCTGCGACCGCGCGCAGCACCATGCCTCCACTTATCACGAATACATCGACCAGCACGATGTGCTTGAGCGCCAGAGAGTACGCAATGTTCGCCAGCGCGTAAAGAAGCGATATGCCGCCGAATGCTGGATTCAGAGTGAACGCGCCGCCTAGCGCTATGGCAGTGAGCGCAACGGCGGCAATCCACGCGGCAGCTACGGGCAGGCGGCCGGACGCAATGGGACGATTGCGCTTGCGTGGATGCCGGCGATCGCTCTTCGCGTCTAATATGTCGTTGAGCAGATAGATGGCGCCGGTGAGCGCGGAAAATATCAGGAACGCCAGCGTGATGACGCCGAACAACTGTAGCGCCGCGATTGTGTCAGCGTCCAGCGACCACGCCTCGTCTATTGTGAAGAAGAACGCGAGGTAGATTATCAGGTTCTTGTACCACTGGCGTGGGCGCATGCTGACGAACAGCGCCACTCCCAGTCTCGCCTCATTCTTCATTCGTGTGATCCTGTGATGAGCTCTGTAATAGTGATAGTGACGGTTACCGTAGCAGGATGATATGGATTGGTATCGCTGCTGGTCAACCTAATGGCGAATAATTGGTTTGAATTTGCGCGCCCAGGCAGGGGTGTGCAGCGGAGATTTCGCCTACGTCCCTAACCTTTCTCCGGAGAGGCTGACGGGGAAGGGACTGTTGTTTATCGTATCCTTTTGTTCTTCATGTTCCTTCTTCATATGGTGTCTAGCGCGTATGTAGGGCGTCCGTGTAATTCTGTTGACAACGCCGTTGCGCCTTCGCTATATTTATTTAGCAGACTATTCTTGAGTCTGCTAATTGGCGCCCCAGACGGCGCAAATTGGCATACGAACCGGCAGTAATTCTCAAGCAAACCAGGAGGAATTGAGGACAATGGCGACAGAAACCCAGGTTACTTTCAATCCGCTCGGCAACCGCGTGGTGGTGAAGCCTTCAGAGGCTGAAGAGTCGATGAGCGCGGGCGGCATCTACATACCCGACACGGCGAAAGAGAAGCCGCAGGAAGGCGAAGTCGTGGCGGTTGGGCCCGGCAGGCTCACCGATGACGGCAACCGCGTGCCAATGGAACTCGCGGTCGGCGATCTGGTCGTGTACTCCAAGTACGCCGGCACCGAGTACAAGGACGGCGACGACGAATATCTCGTGCTGCGCGAAGACGACATCCTGTTCAAGAAGTAATCGACCTGCCCTTTCCACACATTAGACAATCGCAATTCTCATAAGCCAACTCTCGTAAGGAGGAAGAAGAAATGCCCAAGCAGCTCACATTCAGTGAGGAAGCCCGCGCAGCCATGAAGCGCGGCATCGACCAGATGGCAAGCACCGTTGGCGTTACGCTCGGACCGCGCGGACGCAATGTCGTTCTCGACAAGAAGTTCGGCCCACCGCAGGTGTGCAGCGACGGTGTAACCATCGCCAAGGAAATCGAGCTTGAAGACCCGTTCGAGAATATGGGCGCGCAACTTCTCAAGGAAGCCGCCAGCAAGACCAACGACGTCGCAGGCGACGGCACAACCACTGCGACCGTTCTCGCGCAGGCGATAATCCACGAAGGCTTCAAGAACATCGCTGCCCGCGCCAATCCTAAGGCTCTGAAGCGCGGCATCGAAAAGGGCGTTGTCGCCCTTCGCGAGCAGGTCGGCTCTATGTCCACGCCGGTCGAGGGCAAAACGCAGATTGCACAGGTCGCCTCCCTCTCCGCTCACGACGACGACATGGGCGGTCTCATCGCCGATGTTATGGAGCGCGTGGGCAAGGACGGCGTCATTACGGTTGACGAGTCCAAAGGCTTGAACTTCGAGCAGGAGTTCGTTGAGGGCATGCAGATTGACCGAGGTTACATCTCGCCCTACTTCATCACTGACCAGGACAAGATGGAATCGTCGATCGAAGACCCGTACATCCTCATCACGGACAAGAAGGTCTCCGCAGTCGCCGATGTGCTGCCCGCGCTGGAGAAGATCCTGCAGGTCAGCAAGAACCTCGTCATCATCGCAGAGGACATCGAAGGCGAAGCGCTCGCCACGCTGGTCGTCAACAGGCTGCGTGGCACGCTTAACTGCCTCGCAGTCAAGGCGCCGGGCTTCGGCGACAGGCGCAAGGCGATGCTCGAAGACATGGCAATCCTCACGGGCGGTCAGGTCATCAGCGAAGAAGTCGGCCGCAAACTCGACTCCGTGGTCGTGGAAGACCTCGGCAGGGCACGCCGGGTTGTCGCCACTAAGGAAGAGACTATCTTCGTCGACGGCGCAGGCACCGATGACAACATCACGGGCCGCATCAACCAGATTAAGGCGCAGATCGACGAGACAACCTCCGACTTCGACCGCGAGAAGCTGCAAGAACGCCTTGCCAAGCTCTCCGGTGGCGT
>VXRI01000226.1 GCA_009838595.1 Chloroflexota bacterium
GCGAAGCATGTGCGGCAATTCGCAGTGGATATGGGCAAACCCGGCTGCAATCTGCGCGTTGCCGTGAAGGGCGGCGGCTGTTCCGGACTCACCTACGACCTCGACCTCGTGGATAGCCCCGGCGAAAACGACAAGATTATCAGCAGTCACGGGCTGGAGCTTTATGTGGACAAGAAGTCGTACATATTTCTCGCCGGCACGGAGTTGGACTACTCTGGCGGGTTAAACGGCAAGGGCTTCGTGTTCAATAACCCAAATGCCAAGACTAGCTGCGGCTGCGGCACATCGTTCAGCATCTAGCGGCGCTGGACGGCACTGCTCAACAAAAGATCTACTTTCCGCGACCGCCTCTGCTGCAGGGGCGGTCTGCTTTGATTTTAGAATATAGTCTTGGGACGCGTACGAATTGGGCTCATCCCAATCCTGCCTTTCCCCGTCAAAAGAGAAGCGTCTATCGGGACGGCGAACGCGAACTGCCAGACTTTGCGACCATTCTGAAACTTCTATAGTCCTGAAACTTCTACAATCAGGAGGATGCGACAATGGTAATGAACGCGATACTTCGAGGACAGACAGCAGTCTTTTCATCGATCGCCAAAGAGTACATCGCGGTAACAGAAGGCATTGGCGTTAATTGTCGTTCGCATCTCGGGCGACTGAAGGTGAGCGGCGCGGACGCTATAGACTTGCTCAATCGCCTGTCAACAAACAAGCTAGACGATCTCGCAGTCGGCAACATTCAGGGCACGGTGCTGACCACGAACAAGGGACGCATCATCGATTTGCTCTATGTCTTGCGCCAAGACGACCACCTGCTCGTCATAACCGGCCCCGATACCTGCCAGCGAGTCAGCGAGTGGATCGACTTCTACACATTTATCGAAGATGTCGTCGTGGAAGATATTACGGACAGCACTGCGATGCTCTCGCTCGTCGGCGCGAATGTGCCACGCAAGCTAGCGTCATTCGCCGAGATCCCGCCGTTCAGCTCCGTATCAGATTCACTTGGCAGCGTTGACACGCTCGTACTTCGCACAGACTTCCTCGGCAGGTTCGCCTGCGACCTCATAGTTGCCGCAGAGGATGAAGAAGCGCTATGGGCGACATTGACAGAGTTCGGTGCGCTGCCGGTTGGTTCAGATGCACTGGAACTCCTGCGGATAGAGCGCGGCTTCGCCGGATATGGCAGCGAGCTCTGCGAAGACTACAACCCGCTCGAAGCGGGGCTGATAGACTTCATCAGCTTCAACAAGGGCTGCTACATCGGGCAAGAAGTCGTCGCGCGCCTGAACACTTACGACAAAGTGCAACGAAAGCTGGCGGGCCTATCGATGCAATCCGGCGTCCCTGAACTGCCATCCGACCTGCTGCACGACGGCAGAAAAATCGGCGCGCTCACCTCAGCAGTCGCACTGCACAACGGCGACGGTATCGTCGGATTGGGCTATGTCAGAAACGCGCACGCCGAAGTTGGCGAAAGGCTGCTGACGGCTGACGGCATTGAAGTCGTAGTGGAACGCGTGTGGCAAGACGACTAGCCGCGCAAGTTGTCCACAAACCATAATGGGACTATGCGTGAAACGCTATGCCAGCAGCGTGTAACCTCCGTCCACTACGATGACCTGCCCGCGAATCATTGCGGCGTCTTCGGTGCATAGGAAAGCGACTACTCGAGCGATGTCCTGCGATCTTACTATGCGGCCTACGGGCGTGTTACGGCCGGATTCGAGCATGCTTTCGCGGTTAGGGAAGTGATCTAGCGCGCCGGTTTCGACATAGCCGCCGGAGACTGCGTTCACCGATATGTCCTTCGGCGCGAGTTCCACTGCTAGATAGCGCGTGAGCGATTCAAGCGCAGCCTTCGATGTGCCAACAGAGAAGTAGTACGGCAGCACCTTGTGCGAACCCTGACTAGTGATGTTCACGATGCTGCCGCCATTGGGCATTATCTTGGACGCTTCAATGGAACACAGCCAAGGCGCTTTGGCATTCACGTTCAGCGTCCAATCCCAATGCTTTTCTTCTAGCTCGGACGCGGAGCGCTGCACTCCGGACGCCGCGTTGTTTACCAGCACGTCTATGCCGCCGTAGGTCTCGCGCACATGCTCAAACAACTCGCGAATCTTCTCCGAATCGCCGAGATGGGCGCGCACGCGCAGGCATCGCACGCCGAGCGCTTCGATTTCAGCCTGTGCATCCGATGCATCCCTATGGTGGCGGATGTAGTTGAATGCGATGTCCGCGCCGCGCGCCGCGAACTCCAGCGCGATCGCCTTGCCGATGCCCCTAGAGCCGCCGGTCACCAGAACTGTCTTGCCTGCGAAATCTGCCCTGTCCATCCGCCGTTCCAAGCCGACTTGAATCCCACGCTTGTATCGCTGCCGGCATAGCCGTCCCGTTGATTCTCAATCTCTCTATATCGCCATACCGCCATCGACGCTAATAATCTGACCTGTAACGTAGCTCGCCTTCTCGCTCGCCAGATAGCCGACCATGTTCGCAATGTCCTCAGTATTGCCGAACTTGCCCTGCGGAATCCAAGTCATAATCGTGTCTTTCTGCCGCTGCGTCAGCCCTGCCACAGTCTCCGTGCTAATGTAGCCCGGCGTTACGGCGTTGACCGTGATGTTGCGCGTGGCGACTTCTTTGGCGAGCGACTTCGTGAAGCCGATAATAGCGGCTTTGGATGACGAGTAGTTCGTTTGTCCGACATTGCCGCGAATGCCCACTACCGAACCGATATTGATGACGCGCCCCCAGCGCTCCCTGACCATATGCCGCAAAGTCGCGCGCGTGCAGAAGAATGTACCGTTTAGGTTGACGCCCATGACACGGTGCCACTGCTCGTCAGACATTCGCATCAGCAACCCGTCGTTGATGATGCCCGCGTTGTTCACCAGAATGTTCACACCGCCCCACTCATCTCTGACCTTGTCCACCATCGCATTGACCTGATTGAGATCGCTCACATCGGCGTGCACCGCGAACGCATCACCCCCCATCCCGTTTATGGCTTGCACGACTTCTTGCGCTTCGGATTTGGACGAGTTGTAGTTCACTGCGACCTTGACGCCCAGCCGGGCAAGTTCAAGGCTTATTGCCTTGCCAATGCCCTTCGATGCGCCGGTTACGAGTGCCGCCTTGCCTTCAATATCCGAGATGCCGTCGATGTCCGAGTTGCTCAATTTGGCTCCTGCCTATCAATCATTTGCAATAGTATCGCCGGAAGAATGGCACATGCGAAATGTCTAGTTGTCCTGCACTCTGCCAAAGACTTCTGCCATTTCCTCGTTCAGATTAGGGATAAATTCGATGTCGTGGGCAAACTTGGCGGTGCCGATCGCGCGCTGCACTGCGACGGCATCTCCCGCGCCGTGTCCGACTATGCTGATGCCGTTTACGCCGAAAATCGGGCCGCCGCCAGCCGTCCCGACGATGTTGGTCAATTCACGAAGTTCTTCCAACACGGCGTCAACTTCCGCGTCTGCAAACTTATCTCGCAGCGCATTGCTCAAGTGCGAGGACAGCGCACCGCCAAGCCCTTCGGTGAGCTTCATCACTATGTTGCCCACAAAGCCGTCACAGACGACCACTTCCGCCTTGCCGGCGGCTAGGTCGTCGCCCTCGATATTGCCGATGAAGCGTAGTCCGCTCTTTTCGAGCAGATCAGTCGCCTCGCGCACTTGGCGATTGCCCTTGCCGGCTTCTGCGCCAACGCTGAGTAGCGCGACACGCGGTTTGTCGATGCCCCAGAACTGCCGCGCGAACACATCGCCGATGACCGCGAAGCTGAGCATTTGCGTAGGGCGGCAGTCAACATTCGTGCCAAGATCGATGATGAATGTGTTAGGGGACACGCCGACGACAGGTCCGCCGAGCGCCGGGCGGTCAACGCCTTCGGACAGCCCGAGTATCACTGCCGCCGCCGCCATCGTGCCGCCGGTCGACCCCATAGAGACCGCCGCGTGCGCCTTGCCCTGCTTCACCAATCCGGTCGCAACGATGATGGACGCGCGGGGCTTCTGCCTGAGAGCCAACGCAGGCGCTTCGCCTTCGACTATGACGCCCTCTGACGGCACGGGCATAATCGGCAAATTCGCCGTGTCGTGCTTGGCAAGTTCAGCCTGCACCTGTTCAGGATCACCGACAAGCAGTATCTGCACGCCGCCTTGTCTCGCCGCTGCTATTGCGCCTACAACCACTTCGC
>VXRI01000052.1 GCA_009838595.1 Chloroflexota bacterium
GATTGCTGCCGGTCGTGCTGCCCGAAGACGTCGTGGATCGCATCCTGGCAAAAGCGGAAAGTACGCCCGGATACACTCTGCATGTCGATCTTGACGGGCAACGCGTCTGGGACAATGACGAGGAAATCTCCGCGTCTTTCGAGATAGAAGCGTTCCGGCGATACCTGCTGCTCAACGGATTGGACGACATCGGGCTGACGCTGGAACAAGAGGACAATATAGCGTCTTTCGAGGCCGGTCGCAGTCCGCACGGCGGCACGCTCACTGTCGGGCTATAACGCAGAGTACAAGAGCAACGCAGCACGAGAACGCCAATGCCCATTCCCGACGCCGCTCCTATCGTAGTCGCTCCTACGCCTACGCCATTCCGCGCGGATGATACGGTGGACTATGCCGCGCTCGAACGCAACATCGAGCGCTGGTTAAGCACACCGCTGTCCGGCTTCGTGCTGACCACGGCGAACGGAGAAGAACTAGCGCTCAGCGAGTCGGAGCGCATCGAAATCGTACGTGTCGCAGCAGCAGCGCACGGCGGGCAGCGCTTTACCATAGCGGGTATCGACAACCCGTCCACGCACGAAACGCTGCGGCTGGCGGATTGCTACGCCGCAGCCGGCTCCGATATGGTGCGCGTTCGCGTGCCGCGCGGTATCCCCAACAATGCGGTCGAAAGCTACTTCGGCGATGTTACGCGCCATTCGCCATTGCCCGTCGTGGTGATACACCAGACATTCAGCGGACAGCCAGCCGCCTCTCCTGAGACGCTGGGCGCCGTCTGCGCTATGGATAATGTCGCAGGCTACATCACCGACCACGACATCCGATTTGAAGGATATGTACGCGCTGAAGTGCCGGACGATATGCGCTTTTGGATATGCAACGGCGGTTTGCTCGCGTATGGCGCACTGATGGGCGCAAACGGCGCGTGTATGTGGCTGGGCAACATCGCGCCGGCGTTGTGCATCGACATAATGTCGCACGGAATACGCGGCGAGTTCGCAGAGGCGCGGCGCTTACAAGAATCGGCATCCAAGCTAGACCGCGTGATAATCCAATACGGCACGCCCGGCGTAAAAGAGGCGCTGCGCCTGCTGGGCTACGAAGGCATGATGCCGCGTATGCCGATGGCAGCTGTCGATGCGGATGCGTCCGAGCGCATTCGCTTGGCGTTGGTGGGGGAAGGATTGCCGGTGTAGCGATGGTGCGATTGCGTGAATGGCGGCGGCATATCAGGGTTGTTAGTGTGCGGACTTTATTCCCGCTGTCCTAACCTTTCCACATTCATAGAGAACGAACTCTTGCGAGCTCGCCACCATATCGAGCGGTGTCGCGTAGGCGCTACGCCATCAATCAAACATCGCCGAGTTCTGCGGTGGCGACGGCTGTTCTTCTTGTTGGCGTCGGGCTATTCGGCGAACCCCGCTGGAGACGAAGCCTTGCAGCGCGTTTGCTTCCCGCGTGATAGCGGCGCGGAAATATGAACTGTACTCGCCCATGTTACGGAACTTCTTATAGCGGTCTTTCAGCAGGCTGCGACTGGACTTCGACTGCAATTCTGCTATCTCTTGCAGTAGGACACGCCTTAGCTGCCGCGCCGCTTCCTCCGTATCGGTGTGTGCGCCGCCGGGCGGCTCCTGCACCAACAAGTCAACTATGCCGTATTCTCGGCAGTTGTGCGCGGTGAGCTTCAGCGACTCGGCGACTTCTTCCGCGCGTCCCTCGTCCTGATATATCAGCTCCGCCGCGCCTTCAGGCGAGATGGTGGAGTATATCGCGTTCTCCATCATCAGCACCCTGTCCGCGACGCCGAATGCCAGCGCTGCCTCGCTGCCGCCTTCGCCTATGACCACCGCTATGGTCGGCATGCCGTTGCCGCTCATGCGGGCGATAGTCGTGGCTATCGCGTTGCAGAGCCCGTGTTGCTCCGCTTCTATGCTGACATCGGGTCCTCTGGAATCTAGTAGCGTAACGACCGGAAGCTTGAACTTCTCCGCCATGTCGAACGCGCGCTGCGCCTTGCGGAATCCGCTGGGCGAAATGCCTCTGCCATCCGCACGGCGGCGTTCTTGTCCGATTGCCATAATCGTCTGCGCGCCTAGCTGACCGAAGCCGCAAATTACCGCGTCGTCGTCTGCGCTCGCGCGGTCGCCATGGATTTCCACGAAGTTGCCGAACATGCTGCGGATATAGTCCGACGAAGTAGGCCTGTCTTCGTGCCGCGCCAACTGCACATAATCCCAAGCGTCCGTCCTGTGCGGCTCGACGGCCTGCGTGCGACTTTTTTCCGCCGATGTGAGCCTGTACTGCCGCCCGAGATTTTCCAGAATGATGGCGAGTAGCGTACGCAATTTCGACCGATCAACGATGCCGTCAAGCAGCCCGTTTTTCAACTTCGCCTCGGCGGTCTGCGATAGGGCGGGCAGGGGAGTTTCGGTCGATTCTTGCAGCGCGCGTATCGAAGAAAAGCCGACTATCGCTTCCGGTTCTGCGACGATGATGTCCGCGAGACTGGCGAAGCTTGCATAAGTTTGCCCGGTCGCAGGATTGGCGAGCACCACGATGAACGGCAAGCCTTTGTTGGCGAGTTGCACGGCTGCGATGGACGTCTTTGCCATCTGCATCAGCGAGAGCACTCCTTCTTGAAAGCGGGCGCCGCCGCTTGTTATGACCGCGATGACGGGCAGATTGCGCCGCGCCGCCTGTTCCAGCGCGAGGGCTACCTTTTCGCCGACGACGCAGCCCATCGTGCCGCCCATGAAGCCAAAGTCGAGCGCGATCATCATCACCGAACTGCCGCTGATGGAACATCTGCCGGTAACCACCGCCTCCGTGAGTCCGGTGCGGCGCTGGTCGTTGAATATGCGCTGCTTGTACGACCCGCGCGAAGAGAACGACAGCGGGTCAAGCGAAGATATGGAGCGATTTATCTCGTGGAAGCTCTCGGTGTCCGCCAGCGATTCGATGCGTTCGCGCGCGGTCAGGCTGTAGTGAAATCGGCAAATCGGGCATACGCGCAGTGTGGAGTATAGGTCGGAGAACGCCATACTCTGGTCGCAGACGAGGCATATTTCGCGGACAGGTGGTTCCGTCTGCCCGTTGCGGCTGCTCATCACTGACCCGACGATGCTGGTAAAGTTACGCATCATGGCTCGCCCTCCCACACTTGATTAAGGTGGGCATAATTTGTTTAATGCCATTTCTTTCAAGCCCTAACCTTCCCGCTTCAAGAAGGAAAGGACTAGATGAACGGCAATTATGCACAGCCCCAGCGCATACGCGGCTACGATACGCAACGGCAGCCGCTACGCTGTACTAGAAATTATAACATCTCTTGACTTCGCGCCGTCGCTCGTGCTGACCACGCCGCACTCTTCGAGTTCGTCCATCAGCCGTGCGGCGCGTGGATAGCCTATGCGCAGGCGGCGCTGCAACAGCGATGTGGACAGTTTCTTCTGCGTGCGCGCCAGTTCAACCGCTTTGTCGAACAGAGCGTCTGTCGATGGGGATGCGTCGGGTTCGTCGTCGTCATCTTCGTTCTCGGACACCGGCCGCAGGTCAACATCGGGCACCCAGCCGCGTGGTGTCGTCTGCCAGTGGTTGATCAGCCGGTCGATTTCTGTGTCCGATATGAACGCGCCTTGCGCGCGCAGCGGCCTTGCGGCGTCTCGCGGCAGGTAGAGCATATCGCCCTTGCCCAGCAACTTCTCCGCGCCGTTGGTGTCCAATATCGTGCGCGAGTCGATGTGCGATGTTACGCCAAAGCTGACGCGGCTGGGGAAATTCGCCTTGATAAGCCCGGTAACCACATCCACGGACGGGCGCTGCGTGGCAAGAATCAGGTGAATGCCGGTCGCGCGACCGAGCTGCGCCAAGCGGCACAGCGACTGTTCTATGTCGAACGCGGCGGTCATCATCAGGTCTGCGAGCTCGTCCACGACGACCAGTAAGAACGGCATCTTGTCGTCGCGCACGCGCTTGTTGTACGCCTCGATGTTGCGTACGCCGAGGTCTTCCATTAACCGATAGCGGTTCATCATCTCGTTGATGACGCCCTTCAACATGCCCACAACCTCGTCAACTTCCACTATGACGGGGCATAGCAGGTGCGGAATGCCGTTATACGGTGTGAGTTCGACGCGCTTGGGATCGACCAGAAGCATGCGAAGTTCTGCGGGCGAGCGTTCCATCAGCAGCCCGGCGACGATG
>VXRI01000274.1 GCA_009838595.1 Chloroflexota bacterium
TGTCGGGATATTCCAGCGCGGCGAGCAGGTTTTGGACCTCGTCTAGGTCCTCGTCCAAGACGGATTGCAGTGCGTCGAACTGTTCGCCCAGCAGCCCATCGAAGTGTGCGAACACATCATAAGCTTGCTGCGGCGGACGATAGTCGCCAACGGATACGACCGGCACAAGCCCCGCCAGCTTCGCATTCAGTTTGATGGGCATATGCAGCCTGTCGCGCGCGCCCTTGTACTCGGTCTGGATTAGCGCAGATTCGATGTCGTCCAATTTCGCGCTGATCGCTGTGGCAGCGTCCGATACGGCATCCTGCGCTGCCGTGCCTTCAGCGCGCTTTGCCCAGTCGCTCACCTGCGACCGAGTACTGCGCAATTTGAGAATGTTTTCGTGCGTCTCCGAGATTTTGTCGCGGAGTTGCATCATAAGCGCGAACTGCGCGTCGAAGTCTTCCTGCGTGGCGTTGACGCGCGGGTCTTTAACCATATCAAAGGCTTGCGTCTGCGACTTCTCGCCGACGGTTACCCGCACCTGATACGAACCCGGCGGAGCGAGCGGGCCACGCCCAACCTCGCCGGTCGTTTTGTCGCCCGGCACTTTGCGCGCGCCGGGATAGCGCATATCCCAGTCAAAGCGATTCATGCCCGCTTCTGCCGGCACGCGCGGGTCGGCGTCTTCAGCGTCGGCGTCATCGTCCGCCTTCTTGCTTGAGAATGCTTTGATTTCCGCGCCTTCGGAGTCTAGGAATGTGAGAGTAACTGCGCCGCCGGGTTTGTCCTTCAACCAGTACCAGACGCGCACGCCGTGCGGCTCGTTCTCGCCTGCGTCCAGCATCTTGCGGTTAGGCTCGCCGTATTCGCCCTTCGTGTCGATGAACGCGACCGCGGCGCCAAGCGCGAGCTGGTAATCCTTCGCGGGGCTGCCGTCGCGACCGCGGAACGGCGCGGCAAGGCGAATCTTAGTGGGAGGCTTCAACAAGTACATGTCCTCGTCCGCGAAATTGCCGGATGCCTGTCGCAGGTGGCTTACGCCGTCCATAATCCAGAACGCGCGTCCGTGCGTGGCGACGACAATATCGTCGTCCTTGATGGCGATGTCGTACACCGGCGCTACCGGCAGATTGCCACGCATCGGATGCCAGTTCGAGCCGTCGTCGAACGACACATATATGCCCAGCTCAGTGCCGGCATACAGTAGTCCGGCGCGCTCCGGGTCTTCGCGGATGCTGCGTGTGATGTCGTCGGCGGGCAAGTTACCTACGATGCTCTGCCAAGTCTCGCCGTAGTCGGTCGTCTTGAACAGGAACGGGCGATTGTCGTCGAACTTGTAGCGCGTACCGGCAATGTATGCCGTTGCCGCGTCGTGAGGGGATACTTCGATCATATCCACGCGCGTCCACTCTTCGAGACCGGGCGGCGTGATGTTCTGCCAGTTTGCGCCGCCGTCGCGCGATAGATGCACCAGCCCGTCGTCCGAGCCCGCCCAGAAGACACCCTTTTCGTGCGGCGATTCGAGGAATGCGAACACAGTGCAGTATGTCTCCGCGCCTGACGCGTCGCCGGTTATGTCGCCGCCGGATGGCTGCAGCTTGTCAGGGTCGTTGCGCGTCAAATCCGGGCTGATTGGCTCCCAGCTTTCGCCTTGGTCTGTCGAACGGAACACGACATTGCCCGCTGCGTACAGCACGCCGGGGTCGTGTGGCGAGAACTGTATCGGGTATGTCCACTGGAATCTGTAGCGCGCGTCAACAGGTCCGTAGCCGGTGTTCAGTTCGGGCCAGACGGTGATGATTCGCACCTGCCCGGTCGAGTGGTCGTAGCGCAGCATATTACCGCCGCCGCCCGGCGACGAGCCTATCGCGCCTGAAATGACGATATTCGGATTCGTCGGATCGACCACGATATAGCCGCTCTCCGAGCTTGCAGTTGGGTAGCAGTCGCCCCACGGTATCGCGCCCTTATTGGAGCGCGACGGCACGCTGATGGCGCTGTTGTCCTGCTGCGTTCCATAGACGCGGTAGGGGAACTGCGTGTCGGTGGTTACATGGTAGAACTGCGCCGTCATCTGATTGTAGATGGTGGAGAATGTCTCGCCGCCGTTGTAGCTGACGCACGCGCCGCCGTCGTTGCCTTCGATCATCCGGCGCGGGTTGCGCGGGTCTATCCAAAGGTCGTGGTTATCGCCGTGCGGCGTGTTCACCCGCGTCCAAGTCTTGCCAGCGTCTGTGGACTTCCACGCGTCGTAGTTAAGCACCCAAGCGGTATCGGCGTCTTGCGGGTCGGCGAAGATGTGCTCGTAGTACCATGGGCGTCCTTGCAGGTCACGGTTGTCGGAGGCGAGCTGCCATGTGTCGCCGTAGTCGTCGGAGATAAACACGCCCGGTTCGCGCGCTTCTATTGTGGCGTAAATACGCCCTGCCTTCGCGGGAGAGACTGCCACGCCTATCTTGCCGAACGGCTTTTCCGGCAGTCCCGGGTTATCCGAAATGTCGTCCCAAGTGTCGCCGCCGTCTCTGCTGCGCCACAACCCGCTGTCCGGGCCGCCGCTGGTCAAGTTCCAGAAATTGCGGCGCACTTGCCAAATACCGGCGAACATAACGCGCGGGTTGTTCGGATCGATGCTGAGGTCGCTCGCGCCGGCGTTCTCGCTCTTGTACAGCACTTGCTCCCAATTTTTGCCGCCGTCTGTGGAGCGGAATATGCCGCGCTGTTCATTCGGGCCGAATGCATGCCCCAAAGCGGCGACATACACGATGTCCGGGTTCGTCGGGTGTATGCGCACGGTCGATATGTGCCGCGTGTCTTCGAGTCCGAGGTGAACCCATGAATGACCGCCGTCGTTCGACCTATACACGCCGTCGCCGTGTGTAACATCAAGGCGAATTGTGGCTTCGCCCATACCGGCGTACACTACGCTGGGCTCGGAGTCGGATACGGCAATAGCGCCAACGGACGCGGTCTTGAAATATCCGTCGGATACGTTTTCCCAGTATGTGCCGCCGTCGTAAGTCTTCCACACGCCGCCCGCGCACGCGCCAAAATAGAACGTGCCGATGTCCGCAGGGTCGCCCGCTACCGCCACCACGCGCCCGCCGCGCGGTGGGCCAATGCAGCGCCATTTCACCGCATTCAGCATATTCGGGTCAATATCGTTCATTCGATTCTGAAGCGCCATACCGTCAAACCTCCGCTCCATTCGCTGTCATAGTTCAAGCGTCAATTTCAAGCCCGTTATCCTATCATACGATCGTCCGCATTATACCTTGAATCGTCAAGAACGGCACAGGCGGGCAAACTAGGTTGAAATTGACATAAATAGACAGGAGCAGGATGGGATAGTCGCGGCGGGACTATGGACTACGCAAACGCCAAGAACGGCGATTCACCCTTCGGAGTCAGCGTTACGCGCGTGCCACGGGCGATTGCGGAGTATCCGAGCCGGTGGCATATTAGCGTTTCACCGCTGGGCATTTGCACCGTCAGCATTGTTTCGCCGCCGCGGTATTCGGCCGCTGCGATGGCGCATGCGCCGGCGGCGTTTGTGGCAACCTCTAAATCTTGCGGGCGCACCATTAGCCGGATTTCTGCGCCTTCAGGCAGGCTTCCGGCTGCGCAAGTGTATGGCAGGATCCCTAGCTCGGTGTCGGCGAGTCCGCCCCGTACTCTGCCTGCCAGAAAATCGCAGTCGCCAACTATTTTCGCGACTGCGATGCTGGCGGGACGGTGGTACAGTACGAAGGGCGTGTCTATCTGCTCTAGGCGACCGTCGCACATCACGCCCACGCGGTCGGCGAAGGCAAATGCCTCTTCGCGGTCGTGCGTAACGAATATGGCGGCGATGCCTCTGTCTCGCAGAATCGATTCGACTTCCTGTCGCACATCTTGACGCAGACCCGCGTCTAGGTTGCTGAATGGCTCGTCTAGCAGCACGGCTATCGGGTCCGGCGCGAGCGTTCGAGCCAGCGCGACTCGCTGCTGCTGTCCGCCGGACAATTCGTGCGGGTAGCGCCCTTCCAGCACGCTGAGCCGTACCAGTTCCAGTGCGTCCGATGTACGCTGACGCTGCTCCGGTTTGGGCAAGCCGTGCAGTCCGAACGCCACATTTTGCGCGACAGTCAGGTGCGGGAATAGCGCGTATTCTTGAAATACCATGCCGATGTTGCGACGCTCCGGCGGCAGATGATTGCGCGCGTCAGAAGTTAGACCCGGCTGC
>VXRI01000145.1 GCA_009838595.1 Chloroflexota bacterium
CAGCGTATTCCGGCGCGAAGGCAATAACATTCTGTACACGCTGCCGATCAACATCGAGCAGCCGACACTCGGCGCAAAGCTTACCGTCCCCACGATTACCGCCGAAGACGCTGAGATAGAAATCCCCGCAGGCACGCAGTCCGGCGCGGTTTTCCAACTGAGAAACAAAGGCATCCCGTTCATACGCAGCAACCGCAAAGGTGATCAGCTAGTGACCGTCGATGTGCAAACGCCCAAGAAGCTGAACGACGAGCAGCGCCTGCTGTTCGAGCAGTTAGCGGAAAGTTTCGGCGACGGCGCTTCTGGAAACCCCGATGACAAAGGCTTCTTCGATAAACTCAAAGACGCTATTGCGGGCGAATAGCAGCATAAGCATAAAGACATCCAATTGGTTCCTTCCTACCTATGGCAGAAGGTTATGATGGGGGCGATTGAGTTTCCCGACAAGTATTCTCTCTTATACAACCTCTCATCAAACAGTTGCGAAAGACGAAAAATCCGTGAAATATTCCCACACATACTTTCAAAACGCAGCAAGTAACAGCGTACCCATCTTGGGTGTGTCGATCCTTCATACGCTCTCCAAAGTTTGCCGAGCAGACTACCGTAATTGACTAGACACTTGTGAAATCGTCCGAGAAAATGCGAATGCACATAGCTGGGGCGCACTGACGTGCGTCCTTTCTGTC
Organism: Chloroflexota bacterium; assembly: GCA_009838595.1. Classification (GTDB taxonomy): domain Bacteria; phylum Chloroflexota; class Dehalococcoidia; order Lucifugimonadales; family JADFKI01; genus Bin90. The sequence continues at coordinate 690 of VXRI01000145.1, forward strand.
TTGAACGGACAGACGGAAGGGAGCATCCATTGAAGTGGCTTGAGTTGAGCGTTAGTGCGCCGCCGGAGTTTGTGGAGCCGCTGTCGCAGATTTTCTACCGCTACGGACACGGCGGCGTCGCGGTGGAACAGGACGGCGGCTACAATCCGGACGAAGGTGAGACTCCCACCGGCGACGAATGGGCGCAGGTCACCACATATCTGCCGATGAACGAGTCGCTCGACGACCGGCGCAGCAGAATCGATGTCGGCGTGCGCTTGGTGGCGCATGTAACGAACATCTCGCCACTGAAAGAGCGCATCATCGAGGAGGAAGAGTGGCAGAATAGCTGGAAAGAACATTTCCACGTGCTCAAAGTCAGCCCACGAATCACTATTTGCCCAACTTGGCGCGAGCACACGCCGCAGGACGGCGTGCGCGTAATCATGCTCGATCCCGGCATGGCGTTCGGCACTGGGCATCACCCAACGACGCGAATGTGCATTGAGCGGCTGGACGCGCTGGTATTCCCCGGCGCCGATGTGCTGGATGTCGGCTGCGGCTCAGGCGTGCTGTCCATCACGGCGGCGCAACTCGGCGCGCGGCACGTGTTCGGCTTAGAGATTGACTCGGTAGCGGTAAATGTCGCTAAGCAAAATGTGCGCGACAACGGCGTGGAGCACACGGTGCGCGTAGTTCAAGGCACGCTGCCGCACGCCGACGCCAAGCCCGCGAGTTACGGCGTCGCAGTCGCCAACATATCCGCCAAGGTGATAATTGAATTCGCGCCGCATCTCGTCGGAGCGGTACAAGACGGCGGCAATATCATCGTGTCTGGCGTACTGCTCACCAGCAAGGACGACGTGGTGCACGCGCTTGAATCTGCCGGCGCGCGCTTGGAAGAGACATTCGTGGACGGCGATTGGGTCGCGCTTGTGGCGCGCGTGCAGAGGTAACTCGGTGCATCGCTTTTTCGTCCCGCCATCGCACATCGAAGGAGACCGCGTTACGCTGATCGCAGACGCCGCCCGCCAACTCGCGAGAGTGCTGCGCGCCCGTCCCGGTGAAAACATTATTGTGCTAGATGACACTGGGCGAGAGTACGCCGTAACGCTCGATTCTGTAAGCGTGCGTCAAGCGTCTGGCGTCATCACAGCCCGATACGCCGGCGAAGGCGAAACGCGACTCGCTATCACACTATATCAGGGCTTGATGAAGACTGACCGTTTCGAATACGTGCTGCAAAAAGGCACTGAACTCGGTATATCGCGCTTTGTTCCCATCATCAGCGAGCGCACAGTCGCTCGCAATGTCATCAGCGCCAACCGCCTCGAAAGATGGCGCAAAATAATGCGAGAGGCGGCGGAACAATCGGGCAGGTGCAGGCTGCCAATCATAGCCGACACGTTAGCCTTCACCGACACCTGCGACACAATTGCCGCCAACGGCCGACCTGCCATAATTGGCTGGGAATTAGAACGCGATACCGGCATCAGAACCACGCTCATTCGGATCAAGCCCGAAATCGAGCGAGCGCAATCTATATCCATCATCATCGGCTCTGAAGGCGGCTTAACCGACGCCGAAGTGCAACTAGCCATAAGCCGCGGTGTTGAGCCGGTGAGCATGGGCAGGCGCATTTTCAGGGCGGAGACGGCAGGTATTATCGCGGCGGCTGCGACGCTGTACGAGATGGACGAGCTGATTTAGGTGGCTTCACTCTGGGCGCGGCGCGCGCTCTAGCAGCTCGCTTATCACTTGTTCCAGCGGTACGCCCTGGAAGATGACGCTGTGCATCGCCTCTGCTATGGGCATCTCCACGCCAAATCTTCTCGCGACCATTATTGCGCCCTGCAGTGTGTCCACACCTTCTGCGACGTTTTCCGTTGATGCGCGTATTGTCTGTGCGGAATCGCCAAGCGCTAGCCGCCTGCCGAATGTGTGGTTGCGGCTTAGCGTACTTGAGCAGGTGGCTATTAGGTCGCCCATACCGGCAAGACCCGCCAGCGTCAGTGGGTTAGCGCCCGCCGCCGTCGCGAGTCTGCCAATCTCGGCGAGACCGCGCGTGATGATTGCGGCTTTGGCGTTGTCGCCGTAGCTCAGCCCGTCGCAGACGCCCGCCGCCAGCGCGATTATGTTTTTCAGCGCGCCGCCGAACTCCACGCCCACGATGTCCGTGTTCGTATAAACGCGGAATAGGTTGGAGTTGATGATGTGCTGCGCCATCTCCGCGGCATCGGGATTGGCACATGCGACGACTGTAGATGCAGGTTTGCCTCTGATAATTTCACGCGAAAGGTTGGGGCCGGATAACGAGCAGATACCGTGGTGCATACTCTCTGGCAGTTCGTCGGCAAGCACCTCGCTCATACGCATGCCAGTGTCGGACTCCAGTCCCTTGGTGGCGCTTACCACGACTGCTCCGGAAGGCAGCGCATCGCGCACGCGCCGCACATTTGCTCTGAGTGTGCGCGATGGCACGACAAGCAATACGATGTCCGCGTCCGACAGCGAATCTTGCGCCGATGCGGATACGGACAGCGAATCGGGAAATGTAACACCCGGCAGAAATCGCCGATTCTCACGCTCTGCTTCGAGTATCGCGGCTTCGTTTTCTGTACGCGCCCAGACGCTCACATCAACGCCGCGCCGCGCAATGATTACGCCGAGAGTAGTCCCCCAGCTCGTAGTCCCGACAACGCCGACCTTTGGCATGTTCTGTCCTTGCCCATCCAAAGCGCGCTATCGGTAGATGGCGTCTGCCCTGCACAGTTAGCGCGTAGGCGTCATTCCGTCGGCAAAGCGGATTGGCCTATCTTACGCTCGGTGCCGCTTAGTAGGCGCTGGATGTTGTCCTTGTGCAAGCCGATTACCAGCGCCGCGCCTATGACGGAGTACGCGATGTACTCCACGGGCGCGCGGCCGAGCGCAATCAGGACCGCCAGCGTGATGACGCCCGCCAGCGTGCCGAGTATCGAACCTAGCGACATATACCTGCTCAAGCCTACTACGGGCAGCCCGACCAGCGTCGCGACCAAACCTGACCACGGCGAGAGCATTATCAGTCCGCCCCAGCCCGGCGCGGTGCCTCTACCGCCCTTGAACCCGATAAACACTGACCAGTTGTGCCCGATGAGTACCGCTATCGCGCCTGCCGCATGCGCTCCTGGCACATCCGGGAAGAGCGCGAAGCGCGCGAGCGCCACCACCGCGATCGACTTGCCCATGTCCAGTGCGAGTGATAACGCGGCGGCGGGTATGCCAGCCGTGCGCATTACATTCGTCATCCCCGTCTTACCGCTGCCGTACTCGCGTACATCCACGCCCTTGAATAGCCTGCCCAGTATCAAGCCGAACGGCAACGCGCCCAGCAGATAGCCGATGGGTATCATCACAAGATAGGCGATAAGGATTGCCGTAATTTCCACGTTCATCACGGTCGCGCCGTTTTTTATCAACGCCCTTTGAACCGCCTCCGCCACGGGCTGCCGTGGAAATCGTAGGAGGCACGTATAGCGGTTTACAGATAGCGTT
>VXRI01000278.1 GCA_009838595.1 Chloroflexota bacterium
GATTTCGGCTCGGCGGCGTCGCACACGCTGCACTGCGCGACGCGCGCCGCCAATCTCGCCGCCGGAGCGCAGCACTACTCGGTTGCGCTCGCGCGTTACCGACTCTATGCCGGCTTGCTTAGCGTACAAGCGCAGCCTAGTTGCATACAGCAAGTTGTGCACTTGCCACGGCAAGGGTCCAAACCTGTCTCGCAGTTCGTCTTCAATCTCGCCTACGCGCGCATTTACCGCATCGTCAGTATCTTTACTGTCTTGCGCAGGTTCTGATGTGTTCAGCGTTACGATGCGCTGGTACATTCGAAGGCGCGATGGCAGATCTTCGATGTAGTCTTCCGGGATGCTCGCGGGCACGCTGATGTCCAATGTCGGCTCGGCCTGTTCGTTTTCGGTTGGCGTCGCGCTTCCGTCTATCGGCTTGGTCGCGGCGCTGCTGTTCGATGTTGCGCCGGGCATATCGTCATTCTGCTGACCGCGCGCGCGCATTTCTTCCACCGCGTTCGATAGCAGCCGCGTGTACAGGTCGAATCCGACTGCGTGGATGTTGCCGCTCTGCTCCGCTCCTAGGATGTTGCCCGCACCGCGTATTTCCAAGTCCTTCATTGCGATGCGGAATCCCGCGCCGAGTTCGTTGGCGTCCAGCATAGCTCGCAGTCGCTTTTCTGCGGGTTCGGTTATGCTGCCCGACGGCGGCACTAGCAGGTAGCAGTACGCCCGCCGCGCGCTGCGTCCGACTCGTCCGCGCAATTGGTACAACTGCGACAGTCCCAGCGTATCCGCGCGATTGATGATGAGCGTGTTCACATTCGGTATGTCCAGCCCGGATTCGATGATGGTCGTGCACACAAGAACATCGAGGTTGTGTTCAGCGAACTCCAGCATCACATCTTCAAGCTCGCCTTCGCCCATCTGCCCGTGCGCCACACCGACGCGCGCTTCAGGCACGAGCTGCCCGATGTACCGCGCCATATAGTCGATGTTGTACACCCGATTATGCAGGAAATACACTTGTCCTTGCCTGTCTATCTCGCGCAGTATCGCCTCTCGCGTGAGCGCGTCACTGATTTCCGAGACATAGGTTTTGATGGGCAGGCGCTCTTCCGGCGGTGTCTCCATCGTGCTCATGTCACGCACGCCGGCGAGCGCCATGTGCAGGCTACGCGGTATCGGCGTGGCGGTCAGCGTCAGCACATCCACTTCTTCACGCATCCGCTTCAGCCGCTCTTTATGTGCCACGCCAAAGCGCTGCTCTTCGTCCACGATGACCAATCCCAATTCTTTGAACCGCACATCGCGCTGTATCAGCCGGTGTGTGCCGATGCAGATGTCCACCTCGCCCTTTGACAACCGCTCGACGACATCGCGCTGCTCTTGCGGCATGCGGAAGCGGCTCAACACTTCGACGCGCGTGGGGAATGCGCTGAGCCGCTGCGAGAATGTAGCGTAGTGTTGCTGCGCCAATACAGTTGTGGGTACGAGCACTGCGACTTGCTTGCCGTCCATCACCGCTTTGAACGCCGCGCGCAACGCGATCTCAGTCTTGCCGTAGCCGACATCGCCGCATACCAGCCGGTCCATCGGCTTGAGCGATTCCATGTCCGCCTTCACTTCTTCGATGGTGCGCTGCTGGTCTGGCGTTTCCTCAAACGGGAACGACTCCTCCAGTTCGGATTGCCACTGCGCGTCCGGCACGAACGAATGCCCCTCGGCGAGTTCACGGGCGGCGTAGAGCGCCAGCAATTCGGATGCCATCTCGCGCGTGGACCGTTCGGCTCGCTGCTTCGCCCGGCGCCATTCCTGCGTACCGAGACGCGTCAGATTGGGCGGCCGGTCCATCGGGGCGATGTACGGCGCGACGCGGTCTAGGTGCTCCAGTGGCACATACAACTTGTCGTCGTTCGCGTATTCGATGGCGAGATATTCGCGGTCGTCGTCGCCCGTATTGTCCTGAAAGGCGGAGCTCTTGACCCCGCGCACCGTGCCCGCGAATCTGCCGATGCCGTGTTCCACATGCACAACATAGTCACCCGGCGACAGCTCGGACAGGAATGCGTCACGGGCAGCCGTAACGGACCTACGCCGTGTGCGCCTCTGCTTCGCCACGCCGAATATCTCAACATCGCTGAATACGACGAGCCGCCCGGCTTGGCTCGCATCCTCATGAAGTGGCAGCGAGAATCCGTCGCTCAGCCCGCCCGCCGCTGACTGCATCAATGTTATGCTGCCTGCGGACGGCGCGCCATTCAGACTGTCCGCCAGTGTTACATCCACGCCTTCGCCGGCGAATATCTCGGACAAGCGGCGCGAGTGACTGCTGACGGCTATCACAGTGGCGCTGTATTCCTCGCTCAACTCCCACACATCCTCTACAAATCGCTCTAGATTGCCGTAATAGTTCGTTGCCGCGAGGAATGGCAATTCGACATCGATGGCATTGCCGGAATCACCGGCGGCATTACCCGCTGTGCCGTTCAGCCTGTTTGCGCCGTTCGCGCCGGCGTTATTGGAACCCTGTGCGCCGACTGAACCGGGCGAGGTAGGCAGGGGCGAACCGTCTTCCCATGGCGATACGACCGGTGAGCTTACGCGCAGGTTGAGCTGCTGCCCAAATTGCGCGAACTGCGCCTCAACATCGTTCCAGGAAAGGTGCGACGACGGGAAATTGCGCGGCAGTTCGCCTCGCGCTTCTTTCGTCTCGCGCAGCTGATGCCCGCGTTCTTGTATTTCCCAGGCGGCGTCCGCGATTTCTTCGGGCTTATATGCGACCAGCAGCGCGTTTGCATTTTCATCGTCGCTGCGGCAGGCGGCAAAGTAGTTGGCAATGCCGCCTTGATTGAAGAAGCCCGCGTAAAATCCTTGCTCTTCAACATTCTGCCCTTCCATCAGCAGTTCCATCTCTTCGCGGATACGCGCTTGCGTGCTCGGAGTGCAGTTGCTCACATCCAGGAATGCGGCGAGGCGTTCTAGCTCTCCGTATGGCGTCATAGATGGCAGGATTTCGTGCGCAGGCGAGATTTGCACCGAGTCCACGACCTCGCCGGAACGCTGAGTCGCGGGATCGAAGTGCCGTATGCTGTCGATCTCGTTGCCCCAAAGTTCGATGCGCGCGGGCATATCGGTGGCGACGGGAAAGATGTCGATGATGCCGCCGCGTCTGCTGACCACACCCGGAGCGTACACGGCGGACTCAAAGCGATATCCTATTCGCCGCCAATGGTCTAGCATGTCCGAAAGTTCGACCTGCTCGCCGCGCCGCAAAGTATGGTTTCCGCCGTCCATGACATCACGCGCGAGCGTCCGTTGCATCAGTGCGCCGACAGACGCGACCACGAACGGCGGCGAAGTTCTGTCTGATGCGGAGACTGATCTGGCGTTACTATGTTTGTTTGCGCCTTGACGGGTAGATTCGATGCCAGATTCACGAACAAAGGTATCGCCGTCCGCGTGTGCCACACTAGCGGCGGCGGTGCCGGCAGGCACGCCGGCGGACAGCACCGCTTCTTGTCGTGCGACGAAATCCGATATGGCTGATAGCGCGCGCAGCCGCTGTTGAACCGTCTCAGTGTCGGAGTCTAGCCGCTCGAAGGGAAGTATCTCGGACTCGGTAAAGTGCAGCAATCCTTCATCGTCATCGCCGCACCATGCGAGCAGCTGCTCGTACAGCCGGCGCGCATCTTCGGGACGCGGCACGACCACGAGCGTTGGCGCGTCCACATCCTGCCGCAGCGCGGCGAGCGTGAACGCGGCAGATTTGGCGGTCGTCTCCATAGTCAGCCGCCGCGCGCCGCCGCGCATGCCGTCTCGCAGTCGCCGATATTCCGGCACTCCCCGCATAAACTCTCGCAAGACGCCAAGTGTCATATAGTCTCATCCTCATCACTGATAGTTCATCTCTGGCTTGAACGCACAAATAGACCTCCCCGACACAGCGCGGCCGGGCAAGCCCGCATACAATTTAAGTATAACCTAACAGGATGTACAAGATGGGCAGAATTTGTCCTTTTTTGATGTGTACTTGGGACTGTATCGATAAGTGTTGTAAAAGAAAATTGAAGATCAAGACGCAGTGGCAGGTTCACTGTGCAAACACCCTCTAATACCAATTCGTCTTACTTATGACAGGAAAGAGACAGCGTGAAAATACTGCAATACCCCGCCTTGCCTTGTTTTCAGA
>VXRI01000182.1 GCA_009838595.1 Chloroflexota bacterium
GACCGGACCCGGCGCCGAGAACGCGTTCGGCGGCGTGGCGCAGGGCTTCGCCGATTCCGTACCATTCCTAGCCATTCCGGGCGGTAATCCCGCTCCACGGCAAGGGGTACATCCTAACTTCGAGTCCGTGCCCAACTATCAGGGCATCACCAAGTGGGCGGCGCTCATCAACATGCCGGAGCGCATACCTGAAATGGTCGGGCGCGCGATGACGCACCTCAAGCACGGCAGGCTCGGTCCTGTGCTGCTGGAGTTCCCTGGGGATGTCGCCGCTGCAGAGTTCCCCGGCGAACTGAATTACAAGCCGGTCGAAGTGCGCAAGTCAGGCGCGTCCCCTGAAGATGTGCGCGATGTGGTAACAGCGCTGCTGAACGCAAGCGCGCCGGTCATCAATGTAGGGCAGGGCGTGTTGTACGCCGAAGCCACGCCCGAGCTCATCGAGTTTGCCGAGCTTACGAACATCCCCGTGATGACCACGCTCGCCGGCAAAAGCGCATTCCCTGAGACGCACCCGCTTTCACTCGGCACAGGCGCGTCATCCGGTACCCTTATGTGCGCGCGCTTCCTTGAAAATGCAGACCTAGTCGCCGGCATCGGCACGAGTTTCACCATCTCCAACTTCAACGCGCCAATGCCCGCCGGCGTTACGCTCGCGCACATCACGAACTGCGCAGAGGACATCAACAAGGACTACCGCGCGGACTACGGCGCGGTCGGCGATGCGAAGGTAGTGTTGCGCCAGATGATCGAAGAAGTGAAGAGTCAGGTCGGCGCGGAAGGGCGCGGCGATGTGAACGGCGTTCGCGATGAAATCAAGAAGATTCGCGACGAGTACATGGCAGAGTGGGGTCCCAACTTCGTGTCGGACGAAGTCCCAATCAGCCCGTACCGCGTGTTCAACGAGATGATGGCGAATGTGGACATAGCTAACACTATCGTAACCCACGACTCCGGCTATCCGCGCGAACAGATTGTACCGTTCTGGCCTGTAACCACGCCGCGCGGCTACCTCGGCTGGGGCAAGTCAACGCAGCTTGGCTATGGCTTGGGCTTGGCGCTCGGCGCGAAGATGGCAGCACCCGACAAGACGGTGATAAACATCATGGGCGACGCCGCGTTCGGCATGTCCGGCTTGGATATCGAAACCGCCGCCCGCTCCAACATCGGCACGCTGACCATCATTCTGAACAACGGTGTGATGACCCACTACTACGACCACTTCCCGCATGCGACGGAGCACTGGGGCAGCAATAGGCTTGGCGGCGAGTACGCCAAAGTCGCGGAAGGCTTGGGCGCATACGCCGAGCGCGTGGACAACCCGGACGAAGTGAACGGCGCAATCAAGCGCGCGTTGGAAGCCACGCAAGAAGACCGCCCAGCCGTATTAGAAATGATGACTAAGGAAGAAGAAAACATCTCCCGCTACTGGCGCTAGGAACTAATCTAACGGGATATACAGGACGAGAATAATGGAGCGAGCGAGATTGCCGTAAAGCAATCCTCCCTCGCTCCATTATCATAATTAGTTCCCTGTGCTCTCATTTATGAGTGTGCCCACATATTCCTATTGACAAGGAAGATAGTGCGCGCAGTTTTGCGCGCGGTGAACATGGAGGATGCGCGAATATCGCGCATTGAGAGTAGCGCTTGGAAAAACAGGCGCTATCTGAATAGGTTGGGAGTGGAGTTCGCTGAAGAGGTTGTCGAAAGGGCAGTCGATGAGGCTTTTGACTCTGATGATCTGTCCGCTGCAGTGGAAGCTGCGTTCGAGGACATGCAAGAGAGCATGTCTGCCTCGTGGGTCGATGTGGTGAATGGGGCAGTGTACGGCGATTACAATCGCAACACTTGCCGCGCGCTTATTCGAAGCGGTCAATGGGATGAAATCGCGAGTGAGTATGAGACTAGGTGTGAGCATGCTCTCCGCAAAGTATTGGAGATGACCGCCGAATACTGGTCCGGCGAATACGATCCATACGGATAAGTCGCGCCGCTGAGTTAGCGCATACTCAGCTAGCACACCCAACTAGGTGATGCAACTATCCTTTTAGCAAGAAGTCCCACCAAGCAAAGTGTGCCTGTTTGGTGGGACTTTTAATTTGTACATGATAGGTGTCATTCTGATGAAGACAAAGACTTTCACCGTGATTTTCGCCGTCGCGCTCGCTGCGTTAGCGATTGCCTGCGCTTCGGACACCCTCGGAAGACCATGCCACCGCGCCCGTTGATTTGACGAATTCCGATGCTCTCAACGAGTGGTACTCGTCCGACATCCTTGCCGACAACATAAAGCAAGCATATCGAAGTATAGGTCAGCAGCAACCGGAAATAGGACATTTCGCTAGGGCTTGCGTATTGTCGCACAAGGCGGGCTTCGTTAGAGAAATCAGCAGGGAGGAACTCGCGGACCGGACGCGCGGCGATGCTTACTATAGCGCCTACAATGTTGGCATAGCTTGGATGCTCGCCGGCGGAACTCCGGATGAACAGAAGGACTGGTGCGACAAAGTGGTCGCGCTGTATAACTTTGAGCCTTGGTTCGGCCAAAAGATAGAGTGGTAAGCCTGTGCGTTAGCTGTACAAGCCTACCACTCTTCCATTCCTGAATGTTAGCCCAATTCCGGTTAACTCAGGTGCTTGCCGATGAAGTCGAAGAGCTTGTTCCAGCCGTCCACGGCTTGCTCCTGTCGGTACGCGCCTCGGTCGTAATAGAAGAAGCCGTGTCCCGCGCCTTCGTACATATGGAACTCATAGTCTTTGCCCGCGTCCTTGAGCGCCTGCTCGTGCTGATCCACTTCCGCCGGCGTGGGACTTGCGTCCTCCGCGCCGAACAGCCCCAGCAGCGAGCAAGACAGGTCTGCGGTGTAATCTATCGGCGCTACGGGCTGCTGCGGCGTCAGGTCGTCCGCGCCCTGTACCACTCTGCCGCCCCAGCACTCTACCGCCGCGTCGAACGACGTCGAGCGGCAGGCGCACAGGAATGCGTGGCGTCCGCCGGAGCATGTGCCGAATACGCCAACCTTGCCGTTGGAATACGGCAGCGAGCGGATATAGTCGGCGGCGGCGGACATGTCGGCGACTACCTGATCATCCGGCGCGCCGCCTTCTGCGCGAGCCTGCGCCGCAACATCGTCCGGCGTGCCATGCCCAAAGCGGTGATACAGGTCCGGCGAGATTGACAGATAGCCGTGATGCGCGAACTTGCGTGTGAAGTCGCGGTACAGTTCGTCCCAGCCCGGCAGGTGGTGAATCAGCACCATCGCCGGGAACGGACCGTCGCCTAGGGGTCGCGCGAAGTAAGTGTTGATGGCATCCCCATTCGCGCCCTTTATGGTGATGGTCTCCGCGATCATCCCTTCATACTGGTCTGTCGTATAGTTATGCGGCATAGACTTGCCTCCTTTGCCGTCTGATTTCAGCTTAGTTCGGATGTGCCTTATCTTAATGCCTAGCAAGATTTGGCGCAAATGCTCACTAACTAACAGGATTGGCCTAACAGGATTGGTGGGATGGGATGTAAGGATGATATGTGGGTTGGAAATGTAATATACTTTTTGCGCCATATGTTATTGATACTTTGTATTATTTGGGGGTGATTTGTTATGGGTGACGCAAATGCGGTTATTGACGCTTGGCGCGAACGGATGCAAGAGTGGGACCGATTTATGGCTGAGCTGCGCGGCGGCGAAGGTGGTCATGGACATGGTGGTCATGGCGGTCATGGACAGACGCAAGGGCAAGGCGACAGGCGAACCACGTTCATCCACAAGCCGATGGATCCGCACCGCACGGATGACGCGGTGCTTAACGGCATCCTAGACCTTGTGAGCGCGGACGACGAAGTGCTTGATGTTGGCGGCGGCTCCGGGAGATTTGCGATTCCCTTGGCGCTGCGTACGAAGCACGTAACGGTGGTCGAGCCATCAGAAGATTCGGTCAAGCTTCTGAATGAACGAGTGGCAGAATTTGGTATCAAGAACATAACCGTCGTCAACGAGGCGTGGGAAAATGTGCCGGAAGTGGAGGCGGACGTCGTGCTGTGCTCGCTGGTTCTGCACCATGTGCTTGACGCCGCGCCGTTCGTGTGCAAGATGCAACAGCACGCGAGGGCGCGCGTGGTGATTGTGGAGATGATGGAGACGCCCGGCTCGATAGAGATGCCG
>VXRI01000081.1 GCA_009838595.1 Chloroflexota bacterium
GCGTATTATGGCGTTAAGACGCTTGCGAACATTGAAGAGTTGGTTGCCGAGAAGGGACGCGCGCTTGAGGTGGAAACGGAGTTCTACCAGTCGAATCACGAAGGCGCGCTCGTGGATTATCTGCAATCGCTGACGCCCGATGTCGAAGGCATTGTGGTCAACGCGGGCGCAATCACGCACTACGGGCTGTCGCTTCGGGACGCGCTGATAGACTCGCGGTTGCCGGTCGTCGAAGTGCATCTGTCCAACATCCACGCGCGCGAAGATTTTCGCCGACACTCGGTCATCGCCGACATCGCGCAGGGGCAAATCGCCGGGCTCGGCTGGCAGGGCTATATTTTCGCGCTCGAATTTCTCGCTGATAAACTGAAGCAATCCTGACAAGCGATATTCGACCTGATTTGCCTGTCTAAGGGGCGTCCGTATCGAAGACAGCGTGGGGACGGAAGGCGGCAAGTGTCGTGTCACCAGCCGCCTGCAAAACTCTAGCAATCCGGATACTGAATACAACTCGACCTCAACCCAAGGAGTCCGCATAATGACCGTCAACTACGGGGAACTGCGAAAGGGCATGGCAATCGAAATGGACGACGCGCCCTTCATCGTTCTCGAATACGAACAGCGCAAGATGCAGCAGCGCGCGCCGACCATGCGCATCAAGTTCCGCGAACTCACCACAGGCAGGCAGGTTGAGCGCTCCTTCTCCGGCTACGATGTCGCCTTCACCCTCGCCGATGTCGAGCGCCGCTCCGCACAGTACATCTATGAAGACGACAACTTGTACTATTTCATGGACACCGACACATACGACCAATTCCCGCTCAGTTCGGAGCAGATAGCGGACGGATTGCAGTTTTTGGTGGAGCAAATCGAGGTCGATCTCGTGCTTTACCGAGACAATCCGGTCGCAATCGAGCTGCCCATCACGGTCAATTTAGAGGTCGCCGAGACTGTGCCCGGAGTGCGCGGCGACACGGCGCAAGGCGGCACAAAGCCGGCGACGCTCCAGACAGGGCTTGTCGTGAATGTGCCGCTGTTCATCAACCAAGGCGAGCTAATCAGGGTGGACACGCGCACCGGGCAATATCTGTCCCGCGCATAGTGACATGGCAACGATATACACCGTCTCCCAAATATCGGCGTACACCAAGCAGACGCTTGAGCGCGACTCCGTACTTAGGGACTTATGGGTAAGTGGCGAGGTCACCAACCTTGCGCGCCCCGGTTCCGGGCATGCGTACTTCAGCGTGCGCGACGGCAACGCGACGATGGGATGTGTGATGTTCCGCAACTCGCGCGGTATGCGCTATTTGAAGAACGGCGCAGAAATCATCCTGCATGGGCGCGTTTCAATCTATGAGCAACGGGGCGACCTGCAAATCATCGTGGACATCGCGCAGCCCGAAGGCGTGGGCGAACTTCAGCTACAATTGGAGCAATTGAAGCTGAAGTTGGAAGAGCAAGGATTGTTCGACAAGTCCCGTAAACGCGAATTGCCGCGCTTTCCGAAGAAGATAGCGATCGTAACATCGCCTAGCGGAGCGGTGTGGCACGATATTCAGAATGTTGTGCGGCGGCGCTATCCGCTAGTCGAACTTGCGATTGCGCCGGCCCCTGTTCAAGGCGCGGACGCGGCGCCGGCGATTGCAGAAGCAATTGAGGCGGCGGGCAGCGAACCGGGCGTCGATGTAATCATTGTGGCGCGCGGTGGTGGTTCACTCGAAGACCTGTGGGCGTTCAACGAAGAGGCGGTAGCGCGGGCGATATACGCCTGTCCCGTGCCGGTCATCAGTTCAATTGGCCACGAAACCGACCACACAATCGCCGATGATGTGGCGGACTTGAGCGCGCCTACGCCGTCCTCGGCAGCCGAGCGTGTTGTCCCCGACAGAGCGGAGTTGATTGCTTTCGCAGTGGGCGTGGCACAGAGCATGGACGCAGCAATATCGCGCCAACTAGCGGCGGGGATAGACCGTACGCAGCAACTCGATCGGCGCCTGCAAAACGCCATGCCGGACCTGGACACACTACGAATGAGGATAGACGACCGCCTGTCTGCCGCGCATCGCATACTCACGCACACAATCACATTGAACGCTGAGCGCACGAGTGGGCTGAAACTCCGATTGGATACTCTGAACCCCTATGACACGCTGCGACGCGGTTACGCCATCGTGCAGCGGCGTGACGATTGCAGTGTAGTTAGCGCGGGTTCACAGGTCAACGCGGGCGACGCACTGGATATTACGCTTGACGACGGCAAAATAGAAGCCGAAGTAATGACCGCCAGGAGCGATAATGAGCGAAGTTAACGCCAACGAACAGGACAAGCGGGAGCAAACACTTGGCGAACTTACTTTCGAGCAGGCGCAGAAACGCCTAGATGAGACGGTGCAGAAATTGGAATCCGGCGGGCTGCCGCTAGAAGAAGCTACACGCCTGTACGAAGAGGGCATCACGCTTGCGAAGACTTGCAACGAGGCGCTGACGTCCGCGGAACTGCGCATCTCTCGCATTCGCACCGAACACGGCGAGCAGATGCGTTTCATCGGCGAAGAGTCGGAGACATACGAGGCGTAGTTTTGCTGAGAACAATCGGCAAGGGCGTGCGTACCGTGCGAGACCGACTAAAGTCGCAGGGCGTGCGTACGACTGCGCTCTGGGCATACGCGCGCGGCATTCCGAAGGTTACCGGAGTGCCGATGCTCGAATACAGCCGCGTTACCGAGTCGATATATGTCGGACCGCAGCACCGCGAGAACGGAAAGCGCGCCTTGCTCCAGGCAGGCATCACGCACATCGTCAACATGCGCGCGGAGTTCGATGATGCAGAGCATGGCTTGACGCTAGGCGTCAAGGGCGCGGCGCGATACTGCCATCTGCCGACTATCGACGACGACCCGATTTCGGCAGTGCACATCCGCGAGGGCATCGCATTCATCGAACGCGCATTGGCGGAAGGCGGCAAAGTTTATATTCACTGCACGGCGGGCGTCGGGCGCGCGCCAAGCATGGCAGCGTCGTACCTGATTTCCAAAGGATGCAGCGTGGACGAAGCGCTAGACCGTATTCGCGCGGCGCGCCCGTTTATTAAGCCAACGCCCGTGCAAATACGCGCACTGGCAGAGTTCGAGCGCAAGACAAAAGACGATGGCGGCGCGAATTCCAGCCGTGATGTTACTCGTCGTCCGAGCGCACCCAGATAAACTGACCGACTTGGTAGCCCACTACCACACCCTCGCCCATGCATTCGAACGCGATTATGCCAGTGGATGTGTTGATTTCCCTGACCATGATTTCGTTGCCGGGGATCACTTGATTTTGCACCAGATGCTCCAGCAGCACTTCGTCGTCCACCGGGATTTTGTCAATCTGCAATCTGTTGTCGAGTGGCGCTTCATTCAGGCGGAATGAGGGTCCGGGCTGCACATAGTCGGTGCCGGGGATCGGGTATCCGAACGGCGAGGTCGTAGGATTGCCGAGCTTTTCCATTATTCGCTCTTCGAGATACTCGGAGATGGCGTGCTCCAGCAGGTGTGCCTCAACATGTGCCCGATGAAGCTCGACGTCCAGCATGTCCACGACCATGCGTTCGGCTAGGCGGTGCCGCCGCACGATTTCCTCGGCGCTGCGCTGACCTTTCTTCGTAAGTGACAACTGCTTCTTGCCATCAACTGCGAGCAATCCTTCTCGTTCTAGGCGACGAATCATGCCGCCAACAGTTGGCAATGATGTGCCTAGCCCTTCGCCTTCAGGCAGCATTTTCAGGTGCTCGGCAAGCTGCGTTAGGGTAACAATTGTGTCCTCTTCATTCAGTCGATATATGGACAGCAAGTAGTTTTCCGCCGTCATAGAGAGGCGCTGCCGCGATGGTGATACTGTATTGGATTTAGAGTTGGTTTTAGTATTAGATCTAGCCATAGTACTAAGTCAACCTCCAGACTAATCTGTCGTCAGTCTATCACTTAGCAATTAGTCAAGTCAACGATGGCAATGATATAA
This sequence comes from Chloroflexota bacterium, assembly GCA_009838595.1. Lineage (GTDB taxonomy): Bacteria > Chloroflexota > Dehalococcoidia > Lucifugimonadales > JADFKI01 > Bin90. The sequence goes on from VXRI01000081.1 coordinate 4,003, forward strand.
TCACTTTCAGAATTATCACCATAGTTTAAGTTATACAACATGCATATCCATCGGCATACATGTTCACTAATCATGCTTTATATACTCTGTGTCTATTCACATAATTGGTTACTATCTATCTATGCATACATCGCTCCATTATCATCATCAATATAC
>VXRI01000038.1 GCA_009838595.1 Chloroflexota bacterium
CTTCAACTCACAGAATGGCGCATCCTCGTGGCTTTTTCAACTATGTCTTAAACTAAAGACGATTTCACAAATCATGCGTAACTTCATTCTCGTCTTTCTGCGAAAGCAGGAAACCAGAAAACGGCCGATAAAAGCGTACTTTGAGGCCGAAAACAGCCAATTTCTGGATTCCCGCGCAGGCGGGAATGACGAAAAGAGCGGTCGTCGGGAATTGTGAAATCGTCTTTAAACTAGCACCAATGGTTAGTATCTGTCCTACATTCAGGACGACCAAACGAGATTGAGGTCGGCAGCCGCATCCATAAGCCGTCTGTCGCGTGACCACAACAGGTCGGCACCAGTAATCTAGACGGACGCTAATAGATGAGTGTCGATATAGCCGATGCCTCTGCCCATCAGACGATGTGTTTCGATCAAGGAAAGCACGGTGTCATCAGAAGCGACCGGGGACAGAGGTAGCCTCTCGAGTCAAAGTCTCGGTACGATTAGGAAGATTGCCGCACGCTAATTATCCAATCACCAAGGAGTGCATCAGCACTTCGCCGTTGCCCAGTAGATTTACCAATCGTGGATTTTCTGAACGAAAATGGTCTATCCAAACGAATGTATCCGCGAGAATCATTAGAATGGCTCGCTCCTGCGCCGTGGGATAGGCATGATGTCGGGCATAGTGCCGCCCACCCTAGCCAGCGCGGGTGCTTTCGCGTTCGACCAGCGCTTTCGAACTCGCGTTCGCTATCGCCGTTTTTCCTGATATTCCCGTGAGTTTCTGCGCTTCTTTTAGCAGTTCGTCGTCAATGTTCACGGTGGTTCACATAGCAGGCACCTCTTTTTCGGATTTACCGGACACAACCAGTTTATCAAACGTAATGATTGTGCGGCGCGCGCAGGTGCATCATGCGGGCTCGCCCTGTTAGGGGCCAAGGCTGTACGCCGCAGCGCTCTGCCCATGATTCGTAGAGCGCTATCATCTCGGCGGCTTTGGGCGCGTTGCTTTCGACCAGATTGTTCAGCTCAGTGCGGTCTTCATCCATATCGTAAAGTTCCCACTCGCCGCCGACTTCCGCGACAAGCTTCCAGTTGTCGATGCGCAGCGCGCGGCTGCCCTCGTGCTCCCAGTAGATTGGCAGGTCCCGCTTCCACTCGCCGTTATCGATGGCGTCCATGAAACTGACGCCTTCGATGGGCGTGATGTCGTAGCCGTTCAGCTCGGTCGGATATGTCGCGCCGCCCGCATCGATGCAAGTCGCTGGAATGTCAGAAATGTGCGTCGGTTCGTGTACGACGCCCGCCTGCTTGACTCGCTCCGGCCAGCTCACGATGAACGGCGTGGATATACCGCCTTCGTGCGTCCAGCGCTTGAATAGGCGGAACGGGCTGTTGCTCGCGTTCGCCCAGGGCAGGCTGTAGCTCATGAAAGTGTCGCCCGGTCCGGGACGCTGCCCCAATATGTTGCCCATTTGCACGGGTGTGCCGTCCGGATTCGGGCTTGCGTACTGCGACGGCTCTGGCCTATTCGAGTCTTCGGCGAGGAACTCCGCACAGCCGCCGTTGTCCGACAGGAACATCACCAGCGTGTTGTCCTCCGCGCCCATTTCGCGCACCTTGTCCATAATGCGCCCGATGCCCTGATCCATGCGGTCTATCATCGCGGCGTAGGTCGCCATCTTCAGGTCTTCCCAGTCCTTCTCCCCTTCGTCTTCCCACGCAGTCGCGGATGCGTTGCGCGGCGAAATCTGCCACTTGTCGCTGAGAATGCCGCTCGCCTTCAACTCTTCATGCCTGTTGGTTCGGAGCGTATCCCATCCGTCGCCATACTTGCCTTCATAACGCGCGATGTCCTCTTCGTGCGCGTGCAGCGGCCAATGCGGCGCGGTGTATGTTACATGCAAAAAGAACGGCTTCTCAGTGTCGCCGTTCGCGCTAGCACGACTGTTCGCGGCGGCGTTCTCGTCCAGCATCTTAACCGCATTGTCCGTGATGGCGTCTGTGAAATAGTAGCCTGCCGGGTCGAGTTCCAAGAAGCGGTCGTCTTCCATAAGCAGGCGCGGGAAGAAGTAGTTCGCGCTGCCCGCCACGATGCCGTAGAAGCGGTCAAAGCCGCGCTGCGTGGGGATGGGAAAGCCTTCGCTGCCTTTCAGTTCTTCCCATCGGCTGTCGTCGAGCAGGTCGTAGCGGCCACCCACATGCCACTTGCCGCTCATATATGTGGCGTAGCCGGCGGAACGCAACACGTCGGCGACTGTGGCGCAATTTCGGTTGAGATAGCCTTGATACTCGGGCGGTCCGAGCGCGTCCATCATGTGCCCTACGCCGGTCTGATGCGGGTTCAGCCCCGTCAACAGCGATGCGCGAGACGGGCAGCAGCGCGCGGAATTGTACATCTGCGAAAAGCGCAGCCCGGACGCCGCCAGCCTGTCCAAGTTGGGCGTGCGTATCTCCGATCCGTAGCAGCCCAAGTCCGAGTAGCCCATGTCGTCGGCAAGGATAAGAAGGATGTTAGGTCGTGTCATGATGATACCTCAGTGAGTTTGGTTTGCTTGTGGCTGATAAGCTGTCGCCTACATCACCGTCTTCTAGTTCTAGGTATTCTTTTGGGGTGTATCTTCGGTTGCAGATGAGCGTTTCAGGCGATTTGTCTGTTCATCAAACCTTCTCTGTAATTCGTTCAGCCTCGACTTGTTCAGCTCAAATCTTGCTTGCCTTACCTCACGTTCTTCAATGAGTTTACGCTGAAATTGCGCCTCTTCACTCCTTCGTTGCTCCAAGCAATCCGAACAACCTTCGCCATTGCCGTCATAAAGGTAATCCCCGTGATTCCGGCAATGTAAGTATATGGGAATTCTTTCGCGCGGAATTCCCCTGCTCAATTCAAACGGGAGTTGCTTCAGTCTATATTCCTTCAGTCGCTCCCAAGCCGCCGCAGTTCCTCTGCAATTTTCAGGACGCCAAGCAAGTAGCCTCATTGTCTCATCTGGATATGCCGCCCAACGCGGCGCACCTATGGGAGACAGCAATGCCGCTCCCTTTTCCCACTGCCCGCTATCAAACGCAGCATGCACAAGCAGGAGACGAGCCTCGGTTGCATCCTCCGCTTGAGGATGTCGTTCTCCGAAATAGTTATCAGCATCGTACAGATTATCAACGCGTTGCACCCAAACCATTGACCAAAATGCGGCATCACAATATGCCATTAAGAGGGTAGTTGCATCAGCGCCATTCGTTGGTATCCATTTACGAGGATCGCCACCTGCCAGATCTCCGGGTGAGCGCCACTGAGTAGTTCCGTCGCTAACTGCCGCTGCGCAATGTATGCACAGCGGGTAATACGGGTTATTCCAATCCAAGAACTTATCTTGTGCCAAGCGGTTGGCGTGAAAATAGCCGTTACACTGGTAGCATCGTGGCGCTTCCCATTCATTGAACAGGTTCGCGCCTTCAAAGGAATTGAAATAGGTCAAACATTCCGGGGAGCATATCCACTTTGGTTCCTGCTGACCTTCCATTATGTACGTGAACTTGCCCCGTTCTATGTCATGCTTCCCTGCCCGGCGTTTCGGCGCCGAGCGATAGCGCAACAATCTGTAATACGCGAACGGCAAGTTCTTCTGTACGGCAAAAGCTTCTGGGGTTGGGGGATGCGTATCGATCACTTCGATGATTCCCAGCAGCCGCTTGTCCCAATCAAAGAACGCTAGGTCTGCCCTCAATCTGCCATGATAGAAGGCTTCAGTCTTCGCAATACAGCGCTGCGGAAAAGATATCTCAGTTTGGCACACAGCGCATGTAAAATAATGGAAATTATATCTTTTAGTATCCAAGTCTAATATACGCCCAATGGACACTGAAGAACAAATGAAGATGATGGTGCGGGGAATGGAAAGTAAGCGATTAAGGTATCAAGATTTGATAGCATAAGAAGGGGCGCGTTTCGCGCCCCTCACTATTTTATGAGGTGATTGAATTGAGGATTATACATTTATCGGAGATTATGCAATTGAAACTAGGCGATAAAGAATTGAGCCTGCAACAAACAGTGAGGAAAGAAGAAGATGACTACTGAATCTACCCTTGAAATCTATGAAGCAGAAGATCTAAGTGAGTTGAATGTTCAGCCGACAGGTCACGAGTTTCTTTCACTTCTTCTATCG
>VXRI01000357.1 GCA_009838595.1 Chloroflexota bacterium
ATCCCCTTAGCGCCACCCGTGATAAGCGCGACTTTTCCTTCGAGTCTCATGGTGGTCTCTCCGTGGTATCTCCCGAGGTTCAATTGACCAATTTCAAGTAGGCTTTTCTTGCTTCTGCAAGGATGCGATTAAGGCTTGACTGGTACTCTTGCCAGATGTTTCCGGTTAGTTGAGCAGCGTTTCTCAAAACTTTACCGGACATGGACTCGTCCAGCGCGTCAAAGTTCCCCTCAACCTAGCCTCTGCTGATATTTTGATAAGGATGTCCCGTCATTGCTGCGAAACCGGCAAACTGCATATCTGATGTGTCTTGCATTTTGGAATACACAACACATGTGAATGCCGTTGTAGGGGCGACCGTCCAGTCGCCCCTACGCAATGTTGATATGTCAATTACGAAAATCGGTTGGATGCGGACATAACGGCGACACTGGTGTTGCTCTGCAATGCTGCCCCACAGATAGCGCGCCAAGCGCAAAAATGACGCAAATATCCTAAATATCCGAGCAGCCTAATCTGTCGTCACCGTTGCCGCATTCACGCTGTCGGATTCATCGCCGCCGAATATGCCGAAGGGATTCAGTGAGCGTGGCGCGTCGTAGATGTCCATCCGTTCGGTGCGCTTTAGCCATCCTACGACCAGGTATGTCAGCGGCGTGGCGATGATTTCGTACACAGTTTTGGCACTCCATGCGAATAGGACTGCGCCGAACACCGCCGGCCATGGCCATAAGCCCGATATGCCGAACGCGATGCTGAAGAACAGCACGGAATCCACGCCTTGCCCCACTATCGTTGACGATATGGTGCGAACCCACAAGTGTCTGCCCTGCGTGGCGTTTTTCAGTACGACCATTACGGTTGCGTTGACGAATTCGCCTACGATGAACGCGCAGAAGCTGCCGAGCAGTATCCATCCGGTTGCGCCTAATATCGCCTGATATGCGGACTGGTCTTCCCAGAAGACTGCGGCGGGTATCATGCCGCCCAGCCAGAACATCACAACCATGATGAGGTTGCACACGAAACTGAGCCATATCACACCGCGCGCCACGCGAAAGCCGTACACTTCGGTTAGCACATCGCTGATTATGTAGGTGATGGGGAAGCAGATTATCGCTGCGGACACAACGAACAGGTTATCGCCGAATACTTGGAATGGCAGCGTGAAAAGCGATACGGGCTTTACGGCGATGATGTTGCTCACGAGCAGCATAGTTACCGCGAGGGCAATGATGATCACGAGTTTGCCGGTAAAGCGCATTGTGTAACCTCTGGGTGTGTCGCGCGGGATGTGTGGGAGGTTGAAATGGAGCGGGAGACGGGATTCGAACCCGCGACAGCCTGCTTGGAAGGCAGGGACTCTTCCACTGAGCTACTCCCGCTCTGTCTCATAAGCATAGCATAGTAAAGCGGTTCATAGTAATGCGCGCGCCTGTTATTTTCGCCGTTTGTCTGATTAGTGTAAGATGCTGGATGGTTATTTTGCGAGTAGAAAGGAACATTCTGAATCTGAACGAACGACTGCGCTCGCAGTGGGTTGAATCGGCGCAGGACTGGATATCGACCGACCAGGTTGTCCGCGTGGGCATGCTGGACAGGTGGATGTTGGACGCGCTCGGCGATGTGGCGGACAATGCGGTCATCGACATAGGCTGCGGCGAGGGCAGGTTCAGCCGCCTGCTGTCGGAGCGCGGAGCGAGCGTAACCGGCGTTGACCTCACTCCCGCGTTCATCGAACGGGCGCGTATGCTGGCGTCCGAGCGCGAGACATTCTTGCTCGGCAACGCCGAAGACCTGGGCGATATTCCGGACGCTGCCTTCGATGTTGCCGTGTCGTACATAGTGCTCGTGGACTTGCATGATTATCGCAGCGCAATCGAGGCGGCGTATCGCGTGCTGCGTCCTGGCGGTAGATTAGTAGTGTGCAACATTCATCCCATGCGCAGTTCGCAGCCCGTCGGATGGGTGCGGCAGGGCGACAAGAAGCTGTTCTACCCTGTGGACGACTATATGGACGAGGGACCGCGCGAGTTCAATTGGTGGGACAGGCGGTTTGTGAACATGCACCGCACGCTGTCGAGCTACATCGAAGCGTTCCTAGACGCGGGCTTCACCCTCGCCGCGCTGCTTGAACCAACGCCGTCGGCGGCAGAACTCGCAGCCAATCCCACTTTCGATGACGAATACCGAGCTCCAAACTTCATCATCTACATCTTGGACAAACCGTAAATCCTCCCCATCCTGTGCACCCTGTCAACTATGCTCCTTATGCTACAATACGGCGCAATTTCATATCAGAGGTAGGCATCCTAATGACATACGAATTTATCGAATACCACGCATCGGACGGCATAGGGCGCGTGAGGCTTAACCGCCCACAGAAGCTCAACGCGCTCAGCCGGGAACTCCAGCTGGAGATGGTTGATTGCTTGCAGCGCGCGGACGACGACCCTGATGTGCGTGTGATGACACTGATGGGCAACGGGCGAGCTTTCTGCGCCGGCTACGACATCACGCCGCCCGAAACGCCCGAAGAGCAGGCGGCAGCCCAGGAACGCCGCGACAACATCCGCGCCGACATCCACCGCATGAAGCAGACACCTAACACGATGGCGCAGGTGCTGAATATGAGCAAGCCTGTCATCGCGGGCATTCACGGATACTGCATCGCGGGAGGAACCGACCTGGCGATGCACTGCGACATATCTATCGCAGCGGACGACGCGCAGATTGGCTTTCCGCCCGTGCGCTCAATGGGGACGCCGCCCACGCATATGTGGACATACATGGTCGGTCCGCAGTGGGCGAAGTGGTTCTTGTTGACGGGAGAATCGGTGTCGGGCAAGCGCGCTGAGGAGATTGGCTTGGTGTGGAAGTCCGTGCCGCGCGATGAACTAGAGAATGCGGTCGAAGATCTGGCATGCACGATGGCGCGCATCCCTTGGGAGCTGCTCGCTGCGAACAAGAGCATCGTCAATCGCGCGCTCGAGCTTATGGGGCGCAATACCTTGCAACATATCGCCGCTGAGACGGACGCCGTAGCGCACCAAGCGCCAATCGTCAAGGAGTTCGCTCGCCGCTCGCGCGAAGAAGGCTTGAAGGCAGCGTTAGATTGGCGGGATGGCCCGTTCCGGGATTATCGGGGCAGCCGCTAGCCAGCAAGGCTCTGTTCTATTCGATAAGGGAAGGCTATGCCCTGCTGCTGATAAGGATGGGTTGAGGTCTGGACATTGTCTAAGTTCTGTTGACAATTCTATGTTTCAACCTGACTTTCTTGCGGAAGCAGAGCCTTCCCCTGTGGAGACAGGGGAATCCTATAGATTGCAGATGGCACGAATATCGTGAAATCGGCTGCATTTACAGTTCCGGATTCTCGTTCCCCATTTTCACGAGGACATGCTTCACGGGAATGACGCAAATGTCAGCATAACCTAGATTCGGCAGAAGAAATTGTTGGCGCTTGTGTTAGGGAATCGCCAATCTCAACTTTGCCGCTGTAGGTTGTCGAGTGACGGAACAGAATGAGAATACTAATCGGTGCGTTCGCTCTTGTGGCAGGGATCGTGATAGGCAATTGGCTCCCCGATATTGATCAGCGTACGCAATTGTTGCTTCATAGGTCCATAATTACGCATGGGCCGCTAATTCCGCTGATTGGATTTGCGGTCGTATTCCATAGCAACGTCCGAGTTCTACGCTGGTTCGTGATAGGCATATGTATCGGAACTGCCGTGCACCTCTGTTTCGACTTGTTTCCGATGGGATGGCGGGGCTATGCGTTAGTCAGCATACCTGCTTTTGGCAGGACGCCCCCGTTCTTCTCTTGGATATGGCTAGGTTTTGGAACCGTTGCCTGCGTTTTTATGGCAGCCAAGCTGGTCAGGAGTGGCGGCGAGTTAATGTTGTTCTTTCTTGTGCTTGTGGTCTCATTCGCGCTGATAGCGTTTGACGAATCTGCCTTATGGAGGCCGTTGGCAGCTATCGCCATCGCCGCGCTGCTCTGCGCGAAGCCCTTATTTCAGTGGGCAGTCAGTGAACAGTTCTAGTGTGATTGTAGTGCAGTCGCAATTTGAATTTCCTTCCTTCTCAGCGAGGAAGTTAGAGCGGTCTC
>VXRI01000209.1 GCA_009838595.1 Chloroflexota bacterium
AGCACCAATGGTTAATAGACTAACGGCATCGACAGGCTAGATAGGATTAGGTTCAACCGCAATCCACTGCACGAATTAACAACACTCTGGCAATTTACGCACAATTTCCGATAGAATGCGGGACGGTAAAACTGTTAGGAGGTCTTACGATATGGCTGAAATCGAGAAGCGAATTAAGGAAATGGGAATCACATTGCCGGACAGCCCTCCGCCGATGGCGAACTACGTGCCTGCGGTGCAGACAGGCAATCTGCTGTTCGTCGCAGGCTTAGGTCCTGCCGCTCGCGATGACGGCACCACGCCGAACGGCAAGGTCGGCAAGGACCTGTCGCTAGACGAGGGCTACCAAGCGGCGCGGCTTGTCGGCATCAACCTACTGTCGCGGCTCAAGAGCGTGCTGGGCGACTTGGATAGAGTCGAACGCGTGGTCAAGTTGCTTTCGATGGTCAACTGCACACCGGAATTCAACCAACAACCGCAGGTAGCCAATGGCTGCTCGGACTTGCTGGTCGAAGTGTTCGGCGACAAGGGCAGACACGCGCGGTCCGCGGTCGGCATGGCATCGCTGCCGAACGACATCCCTGTCGAGATCGAGATGATAGTGGAGATACGCGACTAACGCCGGCGAGTAAGGCAGATATGAGACGCGCAGACACGGGCAAATCTGCGCGTCTGCTAGCTCAATTGCTGTCGCGCAGTGCGGTTATCAGGATGTACAGCACCATCGGCAGCATGATAATCCATAAAATCAGGCGCGGTGGCAGGCGTTTGAGGAAGTTCATAGTGATGCTAGTGTGTTAATTTCTTTGCCGATTGTGTCAACAATAGAGGCACTGCTGGACATTATTTACCTCTGTCTTCCCTTCTTGAAAGGAAAGGGACTGGTGGGAAGTGTTTTATGCCAATTGGATTCCTTGGATACACTCATAAATCCGAACGATTCTAACACCAATTCGAAGTGATTAAATGGCGTACAAGCTTATTGCGCTGGATGTTGATGGCACGATACGCACTGCGGGCAACCCGATAGCGGAGCGCACACGCAGGACGGTCGATGCTGTGCGGCGCGCAGGTGCGATTGTAACACTCGCGACCGGGCGCACATTCGGCTCCGCGACGCCGAACTGCGGCATACTAGGCATCGAAGTACCGATCGCCACATCGCAGGGCGCGTACATCGCCAACCCTGTCAGCAAAGAAGTGCACAACCACCACACGCTCACTACCGATATGGCTCTCACCGCCTTGGACGCGCTGGAAGATCACACATCGAACGACGGCACGCAAGCGATAGCATATCACACCGAGCGTATCTATGTGGACAGGATGAGCGAGTGGGCGGCGGGCTACGGTCAGCGCACTGAGATGGATGTCGTTCTCGTGGAAGACCTGCGCGAAGTTGCCGATGAGGGGCTGACGCGAATCGTCGCCGTGGGCGAAGATTACGACATCGCGATGTTGGAACGCGACATAATGCCGGAATTGTCCGGCAGAATGCTGGTAACGCGCTCTCTGCCCTACTTCTGCGAAATCTTGCATTCGCAAGGCGGCAAAGAAGATGCGCTTGCGTGGATGTGCGACCACTTCGGCATTCAGCAGTCCGAAACGGTCGCTTTCGGCAACGGCTATAACGACATCCAAATGCTCGAGTGGGTGAATCTCGGCATCGCGGTCGGAGACGCCGTGCCGGAAGCGCTCGCAGCGGCGGACATTATAGCGCCGGCATTCGCAGAGCACGGCGTTGCGCAGGTGCTTGAAGAGTTGCTGCACGATGGAAAGATTGGGTAACGGAGACGCGGCGCCGAATGCGATGGCGGCGGCGAACATCATCGCCTCTTCGTTCGAAAAGCATGGTGCGGCACAAATGCTCAGAATTAACGATTCGCAATGGCAAATTCGGGAAAGCCGCGCCAAATGTGCTTCCCTGCAACGGAAATGATTGCGCCATCGTCCCCAAAACACTGTGACGCGCAAATGCAAGAACATCTTTTACCAGACAGAAAGATTGGATAGTAGATACATCAGACAGGCAGACATGGCAACAGACGAGAATGCACACAAGCCAACAGTCGTAGTACTGGGCAGCATCAATATGGACATCGTTGCAACGATGCGACGGATGCCAGAGTTGGGTGAGACGGTGGCAGGCGACGGTTTCGTCACCGCGGGCGGTGGCAAGGGCGCTAATCAGGCGGTCGCGCTGGCACGGCTCGGCGCGGATGTGCGGATGGTCGGCAAAGTGGGCGACGACGATTTCGGACGCGCGCTGCTAGGCGGGCTGCGCGAAGAAGGCATCAATGTGCATGACGTTGCACTTGATGCCGCGCATTCTACGGGTGTTGCGATGATATTTGTCGATGCTACCGGGCAGAACCGCATCGCAGCAGTGTACGGCGCGAACATGGCTTGCGACGAACAGCAGTTAGTCGCGGCAAAGCGCGCGCTGGATGGCGCGGACATCCTAATGCTGCAATTGGAGACGCCACCTGATATTTCGGTCGCGGCGGCAATGCACGCACGCAGCATCGGTGTCCGCGTTGTGTGGGACCCGGCGCCGGCCGCCGCTATGCCTTATAGTGGCTTTGCGAGCGCCGACATCCTGACACCGAACGAGCTCGAAACTGCGGAATTAACAGACATACCGGTCAAAGATGTGCAGAGCGCACGCGATGCTGCGAAATCGCTGCTCGCTAAGGGCGTAGGCGTCGCGGTCGTGAAGATGGGGCAGCGAGGCGTTTACGCAGCGAGCGCAGACAAAGAGTACTTCGTGCCGCCATTCAAAGTCGATATGGTGGACAGCGTGGCAGCCGGAGACGCATTCGGCGCAGGGCTTGCCGTCGCTATAGCAGAAGGCAATGGAATAGACAACGCGCTGAAGTTCGGAGCGGCTGCCGGCGCACTCGCCGTCACCAGGACCGGCGCACGAGACGCCATGCCCTACCGCGCGGATGTCGAGTCGTTATTAGCGCAAGCCACATGACTCAAGGCTAGGAGCGGCTGCTACTCTCTGCCTTCTACGCTGTCGCTTATCCTAACGAGAAAATTGCCTATTTGCCACTGCACGCTTGCCGTACTCGTTCCTGCGGCAGGTTTCTAATAGGTCAGCGCGGGCATGCCTTCGATGTCCATATGAGTGAGTATTTGCCGGTTGATACGGCGCACGATGCCGGGCCCCCTGTATATTAAGCTGGTCAGGATCTGCACCGTGGTCGCGCCTGCTTGGATTGCGGCAAGCGCGTCTTGTCCGCTGAATACGCCGCCGCACGCGTTGATCGCGAGCCTGCTGCCCGCCGCCGCGCGGATGTCGGAAACCATCTTCACCATGTCCGCGAACACGGGCTTGCCGCTCAGTCCGCCCGAACCGACCGCAAGACGCGAATCGCGGATGGGCCAGGTATTGGCAATCGTTACGGCTTCAACGCCCTGCTCCACGCAGACATCCACTAGTCCGAGCACCATGTCGCGCTGTTCGCTGCCGATGGAAGGCATTTCGAGGTACGGCGGCAACTTGATGAACAGCGGCCTGTGCCTTTGTTCGTTCAGCGCGCCAAGCAACTGCCTGAGCGTGTCTTTCTGCTGGAATATACGCAACCCCAATGTGTTCGGCGAACTGATATTGACCTCAACCGCAGACGCATACGGCTCTAGGCGCAAATGGCAGCGCAGGATTTCGCCCGCCGCAACGCCGGATACGCTGGCAACGACCGGCGTGCCGTCCAAGAGCGGCTGCGCCTCTCGGAGCCTGTGCTCTGCAAAATCGACGCCCTTGCTTGGGAACCCGTAGGAATTGACCAGCGCATCATCGCGTTCGTAGCGCAACACACGCGGTGCAGGATTGCCTGCGCGCGGCATTTCCGTTACCGTACCGCAGGTCAAGTAGCCAAAGCCTATCGATTCCAATGCCGGAAGCGATTCACAGTCCTTGTCGTAGCCAGCCGCGAGTCCTACGGGATTGGACAGCCGCATCCCGGCAAGGTCAACTTCAAGACGCGAATCGTCCACATGTAGCAGCGATGATGCCGCTCGCCAGACTTTTCGCCGCTTCAGCGCCATGTGCGCCACCGATTGCGCCGTCTCCGGCGGCAGCCGAAACAGCAG
>VXRI01000411.1:0-492 GCA_009838595.1 Chloroflexota bacterium
GTTTATAGATATGCATGTTTACATACATCCATTTAATTTGACCTTCTGTAAAATAGCATAAAGAAATACTCATTAGTATTAGACTTATAATGAAGTAAGGTTCATGCAAAGTATCACAGAAGGCGCGGAAAATAAAGCGGATTTATTGCGAGCATCCACTCCGTTTCAGTGTTGGCATGCGGCGTTCCGCATTGGGCGACGAAGCGCCTTCCCCATTGATGGGATGAGGGGTAGAGCCTGCACTCGTGAAGCATATCCTCGTGAAGACGGGGAACGGGGGTGAGGAACATCCGGATACCTGTAATTCCACGATGTCTAGATTCCCGCCTCGCCTGCGCGAGGGTGAGGCTCCTGCGCGGGAATGACGGATGCGGCGGGCAACAGGATTTGTGAAATCGTCTTGTATGATTTAGATGCGATTGACCTGGGCAACGCGCGAGTAGGGGGGGGCGGGCGGGCGCGCCCCGACGTAGCGCAGAGGGGGGGGGACAT
>VXRI01000411.1:502-4069 GCA_009838595.1 Chloroflexota bacterium
TTATTTTGTTTTTTCCGTGGGCACGGCGCGTGTTGGGGCTCCCGGCCGGTCGCCCCTACGAATGCCATCATGCTGGACATCATGCTGAAGGTATGGGCGTTTGTTGGGCGGTCAAATCCGATTCTTCGCGCTGCTCACGGACCATAAGCAGTATGGCAAATCCGACGCCCAAGAACACGGCGAGCATCAACATGGCAATTCTGAAACGGAGCTCGCCCAAGTCCCACAGCAGGGTGGTGGTAACGCCCCACAGGGCAGGACCTACTGCGGATGAGAGCCTGCCGGACATCTGAAACAGTCCGAAGAACTCGCCGACCTGACCCTCAGGCGCAAGCCGCGTCAGCAGCACTCTGTCCGCAATCTGCGGCGCAGCCCAGAACAAGCCTGCCGTCACCGCAACTACTCGGAACGCTATCTGAGAATCCACGATAGAGCCGGCTATCACAAAGCAGGTCCAGCCGACAATCCCCACTCCCAGAACCCGCTTCGAGCCGAATTTGCTCACCAGAAATCCTATTGCTACAGAGGAACTGAAGGCGACAATCAGCACCCATGTGATTAGTTCCAACGCTTCATCTCTTGTGAAGACGCCTATACTCACGAGATATATGAGATAGAACGAGGTAACGGTGTTCACCGCTTCCATGTAGATGAAGCGCGCAGCGATGAACTTGAACAGGTTGGCATGGCTTCTGGCGCGTCGAAATGTGGTGTACAGGCGATTGTACGCGTCCCCGATTAGCGCAAGGTTCAGGGGGTGTCTTTTCCCCACATCCTTCACTATTATCAGCAGCGGCGAAGCGAACAGCACGTACATCAGAGCAGTCGGAATGAAAGCCCACTGCTCGCCGTGTTCGGCAACTTGAGGTCGGAAAATGAGAAATGCGATGAACAGCCCCACATAGCCCATTCCTACGCCAATGCCCGATACTATGCCTCGATTTTCCTCGGAGCTGATGTTCACAATCAGCGAGTTATAAAAGACAAGCCCGGTCTGGTACAGGAAATTGGCGATGAAAAACAGCGCAAGCCCAGTTGTCAACCCGCCGAACATGCCTATCACTGCCGTAACGCCGGTGCATGAAATCACGCACGCCGCCAGCAGCGGCACACGCCTGTTGATACTGTCGGATACTGTGCCGGATAGCGGCGATGTAAGAGCGATTACCAACGCCGAAAACGACAATGTGAAGGCGAATATCGAATCGCCTCCCACATTGAAGAACAAAATGCTGAACACGACATCATCTTCACCGCCCGCTTTTGCGATAACCCAAAGCGGAAAGAAAAGTGTCAGAATGCTCGCGGAGAATATAGTGTCTGAGAAGTCGTACAGCGCCCACGCAGGCATCGAAAGCTTGTCCCGCAGTGAGCGGCGTTGCGTTGAAGACGGGATTTGCTCGCTGTTCGGTTCAAGTTGCACTGTGGTGTATCCTGTACTTGTTGTGGTGATTATTGTGGTATCGGTGATAGGGTAGGCTTAACTCGCATTCTAACATTCCGAAGGGAAAGGAATTATTGGGAAAAGGATTATTGCGTTCAATAGGTGCCGAGCCACATCAAGGTTGTACCGGCAGTGTCGCTTCCAAGTGGTCGTCTAGTTCGATGCCGAGCGAGCCAAGCACGGCATTCAACATCGCGTAGTAGCCAATGACGACTACTAGCTCGACTGCGCCTTCGGGACCGAGCAGGTGCTCAACTGCCTGAAATGTGCGCTCGCCTAGCGCGCCGTTGCGCACGAATTCTTTGCCCGCCTGCGCGAACACGCCTTCTTTCGGCGGCAAGCCCATTGGCGCTCTGCCACTGCGGATGGATTCGATGACTTCATCACGCACCCCGACCGCCCGCGCTATCGGTTCGTGGTGCGCCCAGACATACTGGCTGTCGAGCGCGCGTGCCACGCCGAGTATTGCCGTCTCTCGAAACGCCGGATGCAGTGCCGAACGTAGGCGGATGTGCTCGCCGAGCGCGCCTACGGCTTCCGCACCGTATGGGCTGTTCAGTAGCAAGCGAAACGAATTCGGCATGCCCTTGCCATCAATGCCGTCGCGTGTCTGCTCGATGTGGTCGTATAGCGGTCGCTTGTCCGCGGGCAGGTCGTCTCTGGAGATGTATGGAACACGCGCCATGCGTTTACCTCTTCATTTTCATTTCTTGTATTACGCTTCGCATTATGCCAGTGGTTTGGCGATTTGTGTCTTTCTTTGTGTCTTTCGATATGGTTGGTCTGTCGTAGATTGTTGGCGTTCGGAGATTTCGGATTTCTAACTTCGCGGCGTTACGGTCGAAATGATAATAGTCCGACAACACTTTGTCCGATGATACAGCATGCCAGTGCGCGTGCGTTGAATGCGCTCTTCACTTGTCATGACTTGTCGTGGTGTGACGCTTACTTCCATTGAGTCAATATGCGCCTCTTCGCCCGCCGTTGACGCTCTTCCAACCGCCCACTAACAATTACCGGGTATTCAGCGGGCGATTCTACCCTCTTGTGTGGCGCGGGCAGGCGTCTCAATTCCTTCGCCGCGCGTGTTCGCAGTTCGTGTAATGACGGGCTGTTGGCGGTTCGCTTGCGGGAGCGCATCACTTCAGATAGCAGCGGCTTGGCGTTGTCCGGCGCTGGTTCGTCAACACAGCCTATTGTGTCTTCGAGATATAAGCCGTCCGCATCGACGCGGCGGAAGATTTGCTTCGCGCCGACTAGCGTTTCTTTCTCTTCGCTGAGCTTCAGCGTGGGCTTGCCGTCGTACTGCACTAGCTTGTACACGCAGTCTAGCCATGGGTAGTCCGCAGATGTGCCGACATTCGTGCCTACGCCAAAGCCGTCGATTTCGGCGCCTCCGCGCAGCAGACGGTCAATCTGGAATTCGTCCAGCCCGCCGCTTGCCAAAACTTTCACATTAGACAGCCCCGCCGCGTCCAGCATTTGCCGCGCCTGAATGGACAATGCGCGCAAGTCGCCGCTGTCCAATCGGATGGCGTTGAGCGCGTGTCCCTGCCATTGCATGCGCTTGGCGACTGCGACCGCATTGCGGACGCCCTGCATCGTGTCGTAGGTGTCCACCAGCAATGTCGAATTGTGAGGGAACGAGTCAGCGTATGCGTTGAAGGCGTCCAACTCGCTCTCGAACGAGGTTATGAACGAGTGCGCCATAGTGCCGACTGCGGGAATGGCGTAGCGCCGGCTCGCCAGCACATTGCTAGTCCCGGCAAAGCCCGCGATATACGCCGACCGCGCGAACTTGACTGCCGAGTCGATGCCCTGCGCGCGCCGCGCCGCGAAGTCCACGACCGTTCTGCCATTAGCGGCATGCACCACTCGTGCCGCCTTCGTGGCGAGCATTGTCTGCGCGTTGAATAGGTTCAGCAGCAGTGTCTCGACAATCTGCGCCTCGATGATGGGCGCCGTAACCTCAATGATTGGCTCGTTAGCGAAAAACACGCTCGCCTCCGGAATGGCGCGCGCGCTGCCGGTGAATTGAAGGCAGGCGAGATACTGCAAGAAGTCGTCGTCAAACAGACGCAGCGAACGCAGCGCGGCGATATCCCCTTCGGTGAAGCAGGAGT
>VXRI01000392.1 GCA_009838595.1 Chloroflexota bacterium
GCCTAGGCCAAACAAATTAGCCAAACAAATGATTGACAGGAGTTCAGATGCCGTGTTATTTTCGATTAGTAGCAAAGTGCGCGAATGGCTGAAGCGTGCAAGAGCCTACTTTGAAAGGGTGGACTTCAAGGGGGCGGAGCGCGAGAGGAAACGCCATAATCGCCGGATGAGAGAAATAAGGAATAGTTTTTGGGATTGGAGGTAGATATGTGCGACAGAACTGTGAACAGTACGGGGGACCTTAACCCCTATTTTTGCAACCCGCTCAGCAATCTGGTGTCTGCGACGATGGAAGCGGCGCGAGAGGAAGCAAGGGAGCGGTTCTGGAGAGAAATGGAACTGCATTACGTGTTCTTCATACGGGACACGGCGCGATGGACAGGTAGGAAGATGCGCAGCGTCGCGGAGGACCTTGGCAGAGGAGTACGCCGAGGCGGGCAATGAAGCCCACGAAGCACTCTATGAACTGGTGTATGAGACGCTTAGGGCCTACAACGACCATCCGGTCGTTATACTGGACAGGACGTAGTGCCGCTAACCCTCTGAGTCCAATGGTGAAATAACCGATGCCCTCTGCAATCGCGCAGAGGGCATTTTCTAGTACTCTCTCGGGAGTGTGATGTTGATTATATTGAGTCGAGTTAAGCAGCAGGGAGCATGCCGATAGTTCGCGCTCGCACATACCGTCTGAAGTACGCTGCCCAGAGTTCGGCTCTAACTGGGATGCGTAAGAACGGACATATTCGAGGTCAAAGAGCATACAGTTGTGGAGACTGCTCCCGCCGCTATCTGCCCGATGTTGCCTATTGTCGTCCCAGCACAGCGTTTAGGGAGAGGGCGATAGGTAGAAGCAAGATAAGATACAAGACGGTGAGAGGCTACAAGAGCAGAAGGTATGATGAACTGGCTAAGGCTGACACAGTGGGTATGGAGTGGCGAGGACGGGCTGTCGGCGGGCGAGTTGGTGAACGCATAGCGCGTCATAACCGAACTTGTGAGAACACGCACTCTCAGACTCTATTCAAAATCCCACACCGTTCTTGGGACGGTTACGTTAGCCGCGCCTTATTGTACTAGATTTGGCGCTGTGGTATCATCTGTTCTACTGCAACTGGAAAGTGAAAAGGCAATATGACGACCCCGTCCGCTAGATGGACATTCATAACTAATCACGGACTTGTGCTGTCGTTCATATTCCACAACCCGCGCAGCACAGCCCGCGAGATAGCCTCGCACATCGGCGTCACTGAGCGCACGACGCATAAGATTATTTCGGATTTGGAAGTTGAGGGTTACATCGAGCGCCGCAGAGAGGGACGCCGCAATGTCTATCGCGTTAACCCGTCCCTGCCTTTGCGCCACCACACCAAGCAAGATGTGATTGTCGAAGAACTGCTCGAAGCGCTCACCACGAAGAACCCTCAAGAGGCGCTGGCAAACTAACGGCGGCTGCCAATTATAAATCTACACATAAAAAGCATCGCGCAGCCCATCACAATAGTTGACCGTATAGTTCGTTGACTGCTAAAATCGGCTTATGTGGTGGGTGTGGCCCAGCGGTTAAGGCGCCAGGTTGTGGCCCTGGAGATCGGGAGTTCAAATCTCCTCACCCACCCCACGTTTCTTGCCCCAAGATTTCATCCACCTTATCGCGTTGCGTCCCTCAGTTTGCCCTATTTCCCCAAACTTACTCAAAACGGAGTGATTACTAAATGTCCCAGTTCGAGAATGTAATTACCGTGCGGGAAGGCGATGTGGACGGCAATCGCATGGTCATTCTACTGGATACAAAGCAGGGCAGGCGAATACACGCGATAGGCGTACCTCAGGATAACAACTCGCGAACAGGTCCCACATGGGCGTACCTGTTCGAAAATGAAGGCATAACGCTGATAGACGCCGGCGCGACGGGTTCGTATCAGCATCTCGCAGACGGCGTGCTGGCAGCGGGCTACCAATTGCGCGATATAGAGCGCGTCATAGTAACGCACGGGCACCAGGACCACGACGGCGCGGCAGGACAGTTGGCGCAGGAAGCGGACGCGCAGATTTGGGCGCACGAGATTTACGCGCCATTGCTGCAGTACAACCCCTGGGACATACAACGTAATCCCTCATCGCCGTTGCAGCGCGAATTGCAGCGCGTAGTGAACGACGATAGGGAGAGAAACGCGGCGGAGGCGGCACAGCAAACCATCGGCTACGCCAAGCGCAACAAGCAGTATGTCGAGACGCGCAGGCGCTATCACGTCCACTGCAGTGTCAGCCAGGACGAAATAGCCGGCGACCTGACCTTCATTCACGCGCCGGGCCACGCGCCGGACGAGCTTTGCATAGCGATGGACAGGTTAGTGTTTTCGGGCGACCATGTGCTCCCCGAAATCACGCCGCACCCCACGACCAAAACGAGTTTCTCGCCAGAAGTTCGCAAACACATACCAGAGCATCTGCGCTGTGAAGACATGAGCTACGGCTTGCTTGCATACCTGCGGTCGTTGCGGCTGATAACAAACATGGACGATGACATAGCCATCCTACCCGCACATCGCCTGTATAGCAAAGGGCGCTTCAACTTCGAGAACACTGCGCGCGCCGAAGAAATACTGCAGCACCATGTAATGCGGCTTGGCCGTATCCTGCACCGGATGGGCAACGAACCGGCATCTCTTGATCACATCACGCGGGGCGTATTCGCGCGGCGCAAGCTAGCCGGCGGCAACCTATACATGGCGCTCTCCGAAATAGTCGCCCACATCGAACTGCTAGAAGATGCCGGCGACCTAGTGATGGACGAGCATCTACGCCTAAGAGCCACTGGCAGCGAGCACTTCCGTGAGGTAGTCGCCGGGCTGTGAGATTGGCGCTATTCTGCGAAAATCCGCGAAGGCGCAAGCGCTCGCATAACATTCGGCAGGTAATGACTCGTCCGCGCTGCTCTAGCATTATGATAATCTATGCAGCGCAGGCATTTCTTTGCATCTGCAACAGCGCATCTGAGCGCCACGCCCGCCGCCGCACGCATGCTATAATAGGTAGCAGTGTGCGCCTGTAGCTCAATGGACAGAGCATCGGTCTTCGGAACCGAGGGTTGGGGGTTCGAATCCCTTCAGGCGCGCCAGATATAGGTTTCACATGAGCAGTCTTATCAGTGTGCTTTTCCGTGATTTAGTCAAGCCGAATTACTCGCCGATAACGAGGAACTGTCCCATCATGCCGAGGTCTTCATGGTCGAGAATGTGGCAGTGGAACATATACGGAATGTCTTCGGCGGCGTAAGTGTCAAATCTGACCGCGACAACGACTTCGCGTTGGGCATTCACCAACACGGAGTCTTCCCAACCCGATTCATCAGGCGGCGGCGGTTCGCCGTTTATCGTCAATATCTGAAACTGCGTCTGGTGAGGATGGAACACGTGCTGTCCGTCTCCGGCGGATAGAATCCAGCGCTCGGTATCGCCGAATCGCATCGTTTCGTCTATCCTGCCCATATCCATTTGCGCGCCGTTGATTGCCCAGCTTGGGTCGAATTCCCAGAAGTTGCGCGCATCCTCCATGTGGAATCTCCGTTCAACCGTTATCTCCGACTCCGGTATTCGTTCTATGTCGGCGAGCTTGCCAGGAAGCTGTCCAGCGCTCGATACTACGCCGTTTGGTCGTATCTCCAGTACGCGGCCGAAGTGATCGTCGACCATCGCCACAGGCGACTCACCGACATCGACGACTATCTCGGCTCGGTCGCCAGGCGCGAGCGTGAGTTGCTCAATTAGGACAGGGCTGACCAGATAGCCGCCGTCGGAGGCTATCTTTACCATGTCAGCGCCCTCTACGCCGAGCCGGTATATTCGGGCTTGGCTGCCATTCAGCAGTCGGAGCCGAACAAACCCTTTGGGCACTTCGATAAATGGATTGATAGTGCCGTTCACCGTCAGCGTATCATACAGGTTCCCGTTGTCGCCCGGGTCGATGGCAAAGTCGAGTTGACCGTCCTCGGTGAAGTCTCTGTCCTGAATGATGACAGGAATGTCATCCACGCCATAGGTTGCCGGCAGCAGTGCGGCGGCAGGGTT
>VXRI01000085.1 GCA_009838595.1 Chloroflexota bacterium
GAATGAACCCTATCTTATGCCTTTTCTTATACTTAAACTAAATGCGATTGCCCTGAACACTTGACAAACACAAGCGCATTGGGTAATGTTGTATGATAGTCTAAATATGTGTTTTCTCACCATAGCGCACTCTCGATTGCAAACATATCACCCCAGTCGAGGTGCGCCCTTTTTTATTTCACACGAATTCTCCATTTCGTACCCGCGCGCATAGCGCCTGCCTTTGACGACTGCTCGCCTTTTCTAGTCGCCAAGCGCAGCATCAATATCGCTATCCATAGCCACCTAGCCATCGCTATCTAGCAATCGCCATCACCATCACCTTGCTCAGGAGCGTGAGTGTATGACCCTATCTATTGAGAAGTCCGCAGCCAACTTTCATTCCGCCACGACGCTCGCCAACGGCAACTCCGCCGAAGACACGCGCTCGTACGCGGCGACTTCCACCGTGCTCGATGTGCCTAACCTGATTCAGGTGCAAATCGACTCGTTCGAGTGGTTCAAGGACGATGGCTTGAGGGACTTGTTCGAGGAGATTTCGCCGATAGAAGACTCGCCCGGCGCGCGATTCGAGCTCTCGCTTGGCGACCATTACTTCGAAGACCCCAAGTTCACCGAAGAAGAGTGCCGCGAAAAGGAAGTTACATACTCCGCGCCGCTGTATGTAACCGTTACGCTGGAAATCAAGGCAAGCGGCACAGGACACGGCGAGATTAAAGAACAAACCCTGTTCATCGGCGACATCCCGCTGATGACCAGCAACGGCACTTTCGTCATCAACGGCGCAGAGCGCGTCGTAGTCAGCCAGCTCGTGCGCTCGCCGGGCGTATACTTCACCACCACGCCCGACACTAACACCGGCCGCGGGCTCGCTTCCGCCAAGCTGATACCTTATCGCGGCGCGTGGATGGAGTTCGAGACTTCATCCCGCGATGTCATATCGGTCAAGGTAGATCGCAAGCGCAAGACGCCCGTCAGCACATTGCTGCGAGCGATGGGCTATGCCACGAACGAAGAGCTTATCGACATGTTCGCCGATGTGGACACCAACCCGGAGCACGAATATATCCGCACGACCATCGATCGCGACGGCGCAGTTACGAACGAAGAAGAGGCGCTGCTGGAGTTCTACCGCAGGCTGCGCCCCGGCGAACCGACAAGCTTGGACAACGCGAAAGACCTCATCAAGAACCTGTTCTACAACGACCGCAGATACGACCTCGGGCGCGTGGGGCGCTACAAGCTCAACCGCAGCCTGAAGCGCGACGAAACCAACACCATCCGCACGCTGGAAGCGGACGACATCATCACGCTGCTGAAGCAGATGATTCGTATCAACAACGGCGAGGTTACGCCGGACGACATAGACCATCTGGGCAACCGGCGCGTCCGCGCAGTCGGCGAGTTGATACAGAATCAGGTGCGCGTAGGTCTGCTGCGAATGGAGCGCGTCATAAAAGAGCGCATGACCACACAAATCGACCCCGCGACGACCACGCCCGCGGCGCTGATAAACATCCGCCCGGTCGTGGCGGCGGTGCGCGAATTCTTCGGCGGCTCGCAGTTGTCGCAGTTTATGGACCAGACCAACCCGCTCGCCGAGCTTACGCACAAGCGCAGGCTGTCCGCGCTCGGTCCCGGCGGCTTGTCCCGCGAACGCGCCGGCTTCGACGTGCGCGACGTGCACCACTCGCATTACGGCCGTATCTGCCCAATCGAAACGCCCGAAGGCCCCAACATCGGACTGCTAGGCTCGCTCGCCACATACGCGCGCACCAACGAATTCGGCTTCATAGAGACGCCGTATCGCCAAATCCTGACCGAAATCAGCAATACCGACCCGGACATCGAGGGGCGCACGCTGATGCAAGATTTGGTGGGCAGGGACGGCAATAAACTGCTGACCACGGGCAGGGTGGTCAACAGCCGCTATCTGCGGCGCGTGGCTGCACTGCCGGAGCAACAGGTCAAGGTCAAGCCGTATGTATCTATGGCGCCCGGCTCCGTCGAGTATCTCGCGGCGGACGGCGAAGAAGGCAAGCACATCGCCATGGCGAGCACGCCCGTCGATGAGAAGGGACAGTTCATCACCGAATACATCGAAACACGGCGCGGCGAAGGCGTCGGGCTGGAACGCCCGCAGGATGTAGCGTACATGGATGTGTCGCCGATGCAACTGGTCAGCGTCTCCACTGCGCTCATCCCGTTCCTGGAACACGACGACGCCAACAGGGCGCTGATGGGCTCGAACATGCAACGGCAGGCAGTGCCGCTGCTCAAGCCTGAATCGCCGCTGGTGCGCACCGGCATGGAAAGCCGTGTAGCGCGAGACAGCGGACAGGTCATAATCTCCACCGTCAACGGCATCGTAACGGAGGTTACCGGCGACCGAATCTGCGTTGTGGACGAAAACGGCGAGATGCACCCGCACAAACTGCTGAAGTTTCTGCGCAGCAACCAAGGCACCTGCATCAATCAGCGCTCCATCGTCAACAAGGGCGATGTCGTGCGCACCGGACAGGTGCTCGCGGACAGCTCGTCCACCGGCGGCGGCGAACTCGCGCTCGGACAGAACGTGCTGGTCGCGTTCATGAGCTGGGAAGGCTACAATTTCGAGGACGCCATCATCCTGAGCCGCAAATTGGTGAAGGACGATAAGTTCACGTCGATACACATAGAAAAGCACGAAGTCGAAGCTCGCGACACGAAGCTGGGTCCCGAAGAAATCACGCGGGACATTCCTAATGTGGGCGAAGACAGCCTGCGCGACCTAGATGAAGATGGCATAATCCGCGTTGGCGCGGAAATCAAGACAGGCGACATTCTCGTCGGCAAGATTACGCCCAAGGGTGAGACCGAACTCAGCGCGGAAGAAAAGCTCCTGCGCGCGATATTCGGCGAAAAGGCGCGCGATGTGAAGGACACCTCGCTGCGTGTGCCGCACGGCGAACGCGGCAAGGTCATCGGCGTCAAGGTGCTGAACCGCGTCGATAAGGACGAGCTTTCCCCGGGCGTGAACAAGATGGTGCGCCTGTGGATTGCCCAAACGCGCAAGATTACCGAAGGCGACAAGATGGCGGGACGGCACGGCAACAAGGGCGTCGTCGCCAAGATTATGCCCGAAGAAGATATGCCATTCCTGCCGGACGGCACGCCCGTTGACATCATCCTCAACCCGATTGGCGTGCCATCGCGCATGAACCTCGGGCAGGTGCTGGAAACGCATCTCGGCTGGGCGGCGCACAACATGGGTTTCAAGGCAGTGACGCCCGTGTTCGACGGCGCACCCGACACAGGCATCGAAGACGCGCTCGCGCAGGCGTGGATTATCGATCAGGCGGACGCCGTAGATGTGGCGTCCAACGACGCGAACGGCATGAAGCACATCAAACTGGGCAAGGTGCGCGACTGGCTCGAAGAGCGCAACTACAACTTCGACAGGATATTCATGGAGCAGGCGCCGGGCGAGGCTTCGCGCGTCTGCCTAGAGACTTGGCTGCGCGAAGAAGTGCGCGTCGATGTCTCCGATATGACGCTGGACGACATGAAAGAAGAGGCGTTGCGTCTCAACCGAGAGGAACAGCGCGCCGCACCCACGCTCGGCAAGTCCGTCCTGTACGACGGGCGCACCGGCGAGCCGTTCGACCAGCCCATCGCGGTCGGCTACATCTACATGATGAAACTCATCCACCTCGTCGAAGACAAGATCCACGCACGCTCCACCGGTCCGTACTCGCTGATAACGCAGCAGCCGTTGGGCGGTAAGGCGCAGTTCGGCGGACAGCGCTTCGGCGAAATGGAGGTCTGGGCGCTCGAAGCGTACAGCGCCGCGAACAACCTGCAAGAAATGCTCACGCTAAAATCTGACGATGTCATCGGCAGGGTCAAGACCTACGAGGCAATCGTCAAGGGCGAGAACGTAACGCAGCCCGGCGTGCCGGAGTCATTCCATGTTCTGATGAAGGAATTGCAAAGCCTAGGCATGTCGGTCGAGCTGATGCACGAGCCGGCAAGCCAGATACTGCTAGACGACTACGATGGCGACATCGGCGCTATCGAGG
>VXRI01000121.1 GCA_009838595.1 Chloroflexota bacterium
ATAGACACGCTTGTCATCGAACAGAGCGCAAGCGGCGGGCAAGCGGGCGTTACGGAGCGCATCGACAACTATCTCGGCTTTCCAGACGGAGTGGAAGGTGCAAGGCTCGCGGACGACATGCGCGCGCATGCCGAGCGATTCGGCGCAGAGATGCTGCCGGCGCAGACGGTGCGCGAACTGCGCTCGGACGGCGACTATCGCACCATCATCACCGAGTCGGGTGACGAATACGGCGCGATGGCGCTGCTGTTAGCGGTCGGCACACGCTACCGCAGGCTGAATGTGCCAGGCGAGGAGGACTTAATTGGAGCGGGCATCCACTTTTGCGCCACCTGCGACGGCCCGTTCTACAAGGGTTCGGATATGGTCGTCATCGGCGGCGGCAACAGCGCGCTCGAAGAAGGGCTGTTCCTGACCCGATTCGCCGACAAAGTTACGCTGCTGGTGCGCGGAGACCGGCTACGCGCGAGTTCGGTTCTGCAGGAGAAGGCAGCGAACCACGCCAATATGACGATTCGCTACAACACGACCGTGCAGCAGTTCACCGGCGTCGGCAGGTTGTGCGGCGTTGTCGTCAAGGATGCGATAAGCGGACAGACGGAAGAACTAAGCCCTGCGGCGGCGTTCGTGTTCATCGGGCTTGACCCGAACACAGGGTTCGTTGCCGATACAGTGGAGCTGGACGAATGGGGCTTCATCCGCACATTCGACAACATGCAGACGAGCATGCCGGGCATATTCGCCGCCGGCGACGCGCGGGCAGGCAGCACAAAGCAGGTCGCAAGCGCAGTGGGCGAAGGCGCAGCAGCCGCGCTGATGATTCGGCAATATCTGGAGCGGCTGGGCAATAGGCGTGGCGGCAGGGGGGATTAGCGATTCGCCGCAGCCGAGCGAAAGCCGCCGGTGGTGTGATCAACGCTGCGCTGTGCGCTGTGGGCATGCGGCTTCACCCCACCCAGTTGGTCATTTCTACCGAGACCGCACCTGTGCGCTGTGGGCATGTGGCTTCACCCCAGCCCAGCCTTCCCATAGCAAGCCTATAGCAAGGTGGAAGGGACATTGTCTCGTCCTATCATTTAGCCCCGTCTAGCCTTCGTCCGGCAGCAAGTATCGCTCGATTTTGCGGGACACTACTCGGCGGATGTATTCGGCATCGTCAGCTAGGGCGGTCAGGCTGCCGCCTGCCATTCGCAGCGCCCAGCGATATTCGCGCTCGGCGCCGACTCTGCCGCCTTCCATGATGGGCGGCATTGCGCGGGCTTCGTCCAGCAGCGTCACTGCCTCCGCGGCGATGCGTCGATGGTAGCGCGCGGATACTTCGTCTGCGTCTCCGCCTTGTGCCAGCGCGTCCTGATACCACTGCATGCCGTCGATATGGAGAATGCGGGTGCGCGGGTAGAACGACACCATCAGGTTCCACGGGTCGCCCTCGGCGTCTTGGTCGCCGCCGCCACGGAAGTCGGTGCGCAGTATGACCGCCGGAATGTCCAGCATCTTAGCGTACATGTACTCCGCAACCGCGCCCACAGGTATTTCCGCGCCGTCGAAGTTGAAGAGCGAAAGGTCGCACTCTATCACCGCGCGCAGGTCCTGGTCCCTGATTCCCATCGGACCTATGCCTCTCTGCTCCAGGTCCTGCGGCAATATGCAGCGGTAGCGCCCTTGCGAATAGTCGTTGATGTGCGCGGCGAGCAGTGCGTTGCCCACCAGATGCTTGTGGTCGAACAGCTGTCCCGCAAAGTAGATGGTGTATGGTTCAGCGCTGTCTGTCATTGGAATTCACCTAGATTCTGTTGACCTTTGGTTTATGAGTCGTTTCAGATCCGAAAATCAAGTCTATTCTGTCATTTCGCGCCTTTTCCCAAGTCATTTCAAACGCAGTCCCCTGTCATTTCTCGCTGCACTCGGAATGACAAGGAAAAACGAAATATCAACGCGCCCTAACGGGGCGGACAGGATAATGCGGAATGGATTGGGAAGGATAACTCATAGCAGGTTTCGTGATGTTTTGTTGGATACGATGCGGTGGACGGCAGCGCGCAGGGATTCTTCGTCCGCCGCTCTGTCCGCTAGACCGCCGCCGGGGAATGTAAGCGCCCAGCGATACAAATGCTCCACATCGTCAGGCGTGGCGTTGAGCAGCGACGGCTCGGCGCGCGCGGCGTCTAGGGCGTCTATCACCTGCCGCGCGATGCGGTCGGCGTAGAGCGTTGCCGCCGCCATTGGGTCGTCCGTCTCGCGCCGCGCCTGCTGATACCACGCCATCGCGTTCAGCGAGACATTGCGCGTGCGCGGGTAGAATGATGCCATCAGATTCCACGCGTCGCCGTCCGTGTCTTGGTCGCCACCGCCGCGAAAATCGGTGCGCAGTATGACCGCCGGAATGTCGAGCAGCTTGGCGTACACGAACTCTACGACGGTGCCGGAATCCAAATCGGGCCCGTCGAAGTTGAACAACGCGCAATCGCAAGTCGCCACGCCGAGCAAATCTTGGTTGCGGATGTCCACGGCGCGAGAGTCGGTCTGCTCCAAGTCCTGCGGCAATACGCAGCGATACCGCCTGCCCGACAAGAGTTCGATGCGACCGGCAAGCAATGAATTGCCGATGAGATGCTTGTGGTCGAACAGCTCGCCCGCAAAGTATATTGTGTACTCTGTAGTGTCCATAGTTGGTTCAGCCTCCACGGGGAAGTATATCATTAGCATACGAGTGGGGGCTTGCGGCGGCGCGCGTGATGGAGAATACGATTCGTGCCCCATTCCTAGGTTCTGTTGACATTTCGATATTTCAGCCCGTCTTTCCCGCGCAGGTGGGAACCAGTATCTTTCGGATGGCGAAAATGACGATGGTCGGACAATTCTATGACACTGGACTCCCGTTTTCACGGGAACGACGCAGATGTCAACACTCCCTAACCTTCCGCCTTCCCGTTACACTGTTTTTGCCGCAAGTTGACGGCTGTTTGGGGCGGTGATAGTGTCATTCCATATCTACCCTACCGGCACCTACCGGAAAGAGAGGACGCTATGAGACTGGCAGGCAAGGTTGCGATTATCAGCGGCGGCGCGCGCGGGATGGGCGCGGCGGAGGCTAGGATGTTCGCGCATGAGGGCGCTAAGGTTGTCATCGGCGATCTGCTTGAAGAAGACGGAGAGCGCGTGGTGGCGGAAATTGCCGATGCGGGCGGCGAGGCGGTGTTCGTCAACCTTGATGTTACGGACGAGGCGAGTTGGCAACGCGCCGTCGCAGCCGCCGTCGAGCGATTCGGCAAAGTCGATGTGCTGGTGAACAACGCGGGAATTCTGCGATTGGAAGGATTGCTGGAAACGAGCGAGGCGATCTGGGACGAGGTGATGGATATTAACGCCAAGGGCACTTTCCTCGGCACGAAGAGCGTCATCGCGGCGATGCGGCAGGCGGGCGGCGGGTCTATCATCAACATATCGTCGGGCGCGGGCTTGACCGGCGCGCGGCGCAATACGGCGTACAACGCGTCCAAGGGCGCGGTTCGGATTTTCACCAAATCGGCGGCAATCCAGTACGCCGGCGAGAACATCCGCGTGAACTCGGTGCATCCGGGACCCATCGACACGGATATGCTCGCGACATCGACATCGGTCGAAGGCGGGCGCAGACCGGAGGACGTCCCGCTCGGGCGTTATGGCAAGCCCGAAGAAGTCGCGTATGGCGTGCTGTATCTGGCGTCTGACGAATCGTCATTCGTAACGGGCAGCGAAGTGGTGATAGACGGCGGCCGCACTGCTGAGTAGAAGAATAAGCGGTGAAGCCTCTATACTTGAGTTGGCATACGCGACAGAGGATGAAGTTGTATGATACTTCGTTGGAAGAAATAGAACTTGCGTTGACGCTCCCTGATTTGATTGAATCCACGAGAAAAATCACTTAAATGCCACCAAAGTGATTGCCGGTAGAGTAATACGTGCAACCTATATTGAGGAGGCAGCGCAAATCGCCGTAGTCGCGGTTACGCATAGGCGCAGGTTACTTGCAAAGCTAAATGGAAGTCGGATATGAGAATAGAATACGAC
>VXRI01000325.1 GCA_009838595.1 Chloroflexota bacterium
TAACTTGGGCGAGATGCCATCGCGGTCGAGGCGGACATTGGCGACATCGACGACATCAACCGCATCGTCGATGAGGCGATGAGCGCATTCGGCCGCATCGACATTCTGGTGAATAACGCCGGCGTTACCCGCTTCGCGGACATTATGGACCTGACTGTGGAAGACTGGGACAGAATTCACCGCGTCAACGCGCGCGGCGTCTTCTTCTGCCTTCAGCGTGTCGCGCGAGAGATGATAGACAGCGGCGACGGCGGCAGAATCATCAACATCGCTTCCATCGCGGGCAAGGGCTATTCAGGAACTTCCAACGCGGCATACGCTGCGAGCAAGGGCGCAGTAATCTCCATGACACACATCGCGGCGCACCAACTCGGCGGCTACGACATCAACGTGAACGCCATCTGCCCCGGTGTTACCCGCACGGATATGTCGCAAAGCAGCATCATCCAGCGGTCGCAAGAACTCGGCATCCCACAAGAAGAGTTAGAAGCGCGGCGGAGCGCCACCATCCCGATTGGGCGCGCAAACGAACCCGAAGACATTGCGGACATGGCGGCGTTCTTGGCAGGGCACGGCTCGCGCAACATTACCGGACAAGAGTTCAACTTGGACGGCGGCTTAGTGATGCACTGATTGATTAATCTCACACGACACACCGCCGAATTCAACAATGCTCTACTGGGTCTTATACGCCGTTCTCGCTGACAATAGACTGCTGGCAGTATGTTCACCGGACATCGTATTAGCCTCGTAATTCGCTGACTGAATCTTGCCGAAAGAAAATTGCTAATCTAGGGCTAGGCATATTTGCCGTTCATTTTGCCCCTCATTGTGCACGCCATCAAGTACACCCCTCCGCTAATAATAGTTCGCTGAAAGAGGAAAGATATTATGCCGTTCTACGAAAGAGGCTCCACGCGCATATACTACGAAGAGGTCGGCTACGGATTTCCCTTGTTAATTATCCCTGGCGGGGGGCTGAACTCGACCATCGCGGGCTTGGATACGGCGGTGCCGTTCAACCCCATGCACACCTACAAGGACGACTTCCGTTGCATCGCCGCCGACCTGCGCAACGCCGATTTGGGGCAGTCCGGTGGTCCATTGGAAATCGACCGCCCGTGGGACGCCTACTCCGACGACCAACTCGGCTTGATGGACCATCTCGGCATAGACGAGTTCTTGGTGATGGGCTTTTGCATCGGCGGCCCCATGATCCACAACCTGCTCAGGTTGGCGCCGGAGCGCGTTGTGGCGGCGGCGCTGATGCAGCCGAGCGGGTTCAATCCGGACGCGCCGGACATCTTTTACCAGAACAACACAGCGCGCTGGGGTCCCCCGCTGTGCGAAAGACGTCCTGAAATCACGATGGACACGGTGCATGAGTTCCTGACCAGCATGTACACGAGCCGCGCCGACTTCGTGTTCACCGTTGACCGCGATTTCGTGCGAAATCTGCAGACGCCGCTTCTAGTCGCACCAGACAACGTGCCTGCCCACCCATACGAATGCGCGATGGAAGTCGCAAGCCTCGCGCCCAACGCCGAGGTAACGATATTCCCGTGGAAAGACACGCAGCAGCACATCGACGAGGTAGTATCCCACGCCCGCCGCTTCCTGAAGGCGCACGCGCCGGTAGCCGCGATTTCCTAGCCAACACGGCCTAGACTACTTTGTGAGCACGCTAAAACACCCTTCCTCCATCAAAAGGAAAGGGACTTATGGAAACACCTCCACCTTGTCCCAGTTCGCATAGCCGCTCGTGTACTATATTTACTATATCATTCGATCGAGCAATCAACGGCAAATGCCGCGCGAGTTCGCATACCGCACGCGCCTTAAGGAGAACCAACATGCTTGCGGATTTGGTCGAAGTTACGACACCCGAAGGAATCGTCCTATCCGGCGCATACTTCGCGCCTACCGGCACGAAACGATCCGGCTCTGTGGAAGCCATCTTGTTCTTTCACGGCGATAGTGGCAATTTCTACAGCAGCCTGTACCTCGAACTGGGGCAGCGCATGGCAAAGCGCGGCATTGCCTTTCTGACAGGAAACCGTCGTGGGCACGACCATGTTGCGAACGGCGTGCGTGGAGGCGCACTCGCCGGCTACGCCTTCGAGTCGGTCGGTGATTCGCGCGCGGACTTCGGCGCTTGGCTAGGCTTGCTGCGAGAGCGTGGACACAAACGCATAGCCATCGGCGGACACAGCGGCGGCGCGGTGCGAGCGACATACGCGCAGGCAACAGAGCGGTTCGCTAATGTGGTGGCGGTCATTCCGGTGTCGCCCGGTGAGTACGACCACGAAGGCATAATCTCGTTGCATGGCGACGACTTCCTGACACCATTTCGAGATTCCGAGCGACACATTGCAGAGGGTCGTTCGGACACGCTGCTACGCCCCGGAATCCCTTGGGGTTCTACATGGAGCGCGCGCACCTTCGTAGACTGCTTCAACCCCGACAACCGCTACAGTGTAACCACGCATGCCGCAAACACCGGCTGCCCGACGCTCTTCATATTCGGCTCCGAAGAGTGCACCATAGGCGGCGCGCAAGAGCTTCCCGTCTGCGGTGCCGCCCACCGCAGCTTAGCATCCGCCAACTACCCCCACACCCAAGTTCGACAAATCCCCGGCGCCAACCACGCCTACACAGACCGTGAATATCAGCTGTTCGAAATGATGTCGGAGTGGCTAGATGGAGTGTAGGGAATCGAAGTCTTTGCCTTCACGCTTTCGGCACAAGCAAGTGCGGTATGACAATCGCCGAAACTTACATCGATGGATAGGATGGGTGTAATGCGATAGTCGTATCCTAACCTGTTCAATACTGTGCATCGATGCTATTTCCTTTGGAGTGGTAACATGAACTCTGTGCAAAGCCTGATAAATAGATAATTTGTGGAGGATTGACAAATGAGCGCAGAGCGGATACCTGACAGCGCACCGGCTGCGGCGCTGTTCCCTGAGTACGAAACACTGTACGACCTGATTGCATCGGAGGTCGAGGGATTGACGGACGAGCAGCTGGACTGGACTTCCGATAAGTGGGGCTGGGCGGAATGGAGCATCCGGCGGCAGATGAGCCACATGGCGTCGCTGCTGTATCGCTGGATGGCGGTGCGCTGGGCGGAAACGCTGTTCCCGGGCGGTGACGCAGGCGTGGACGACCTGCAGAACATCGCGATGTCTGCCAACGACCGCGCGATGGATGTGCGCTACCACGACATGGATGTGATACTAGACAAACTGCGCGAAGGCATCGAGATGGCGCAAGCCGTGCTGGCAGAGCGCACTGCGGGCTTTCTGCGCGCAAACACAATCGTCACCGAGTACAACCCTGAGCGCGCGCTAGTCGTCAGCGCCCACCCGCACGGCATCGAGATGAACGCCGCCGCCGGCACGGAAACTACAACGCTAGAGGCAACATTCCGCCACATGTACTTCGAAGAAACCACGCACCTTTACAACATCCAACGCCTGAAACGAGCGCAAAGCTTGCCCACAATCTCCGAAGTCCCCGAAGTAGGCTACTGGATGCTAGACGGGTGGGATAGAAGCGAACCGTAGAAACTCATCGTGCGGCAGAACATTTTGCTCCATCCAATGGTTGGACTATGCAGTTTTCGTACGAAATTGTTGGCGAATTCCTATTCAAGGGTTAACCCCCGTCAGCAGAGCCCAAGCGGAGCTTATTGACAACATTGAGTGGCACTCGACGCGCAACTTGGCGGTATTCACTATGCCGGCTAACCCCAAAGGTTGGGCATCGAATTAGGCGATTGTGGTATAGATATTCGTGCCAGCCTCATTCAGAACCGGCACCAAGGTTGTCTTGCCAATCGCCCCCATCATGAAGCAATAAGAAAGGCGTTCGAGACTCTTGTCAGCGCGAAACTTGAGGGTGGCACAGGTCTGACAGATATAGAGTCAACAGTCAGACGTTATGGAGGCACTTTCGTCACGGACAACGAAAGAACTTTGGAGAAACTTGGTATTATATCCGGCTTTCGGGACACGCCGATATACTATCTCTCTTC
>VXRI01000120.1 GCA_009838595.1 Chloroflexota bacterium
CCACGCCAATCACCCTCACACACACAAAGAAAAAGCGCCTCCGATTCCCCGATTTTGAGCCAAGATCCGATATGCAGAACTGGCTTTATCTCTATGACCGCTCGTTTCCGGTCGTGCTGAAAGACTATTTGGGCGAGCAGGAGATCACCATAACCGGGTGTGAAATACCTATCTCGCCAAGTTTGGAAGGCAGGCGGGATATCCGAATACCCGACCTGCTGGTATCACGCAATTCCGGCCGCTCCCTTCTGATAGAGATGAACGGATCCGCGATAGACGCCCAGGGCAAGCCGCCGGAATTCGTGCTGGAAGTAGCCTCTCCCACGACGGGCAGGAACGACTACACGGTGAAGCGCAGCGACTACGAGCGGTACGGCGTGCAAGAGTACTGGCGCTTCGATTCTAGTGGCGGCAGCTATCACGACGCGGCTCTTGCCGGCTACCGCCTGGTTAACCGAAGGTATGAGCCGATACCGATACAATGGCTTGACGACAATTGCAGTCGAGGATACAGCGATGCCCTGGGCTTATACCTCTGTTGCGACGACGGAGAGCTGCGCTGGTACAACCCAACGACAGGAAACTACTTGCAAACCTACGAAAAAGAGGTTACGCGCGCAAACCGCGCCGAAGCTCGAGCCGCTCGCGCCGAAACGCGCGCAAACCGTGCCGAAGCCGAACTACGCCGCCTGCGCCGGCAGCTCGCCGACAGAGAACCCGATAACTAGACGAAGCATCAAGAACACGGAACAGACCGATATTGCAACACAAACCCAGCCCGAACAGATCGCCGCCGAAGTGTGGCGCGCAATAGGACGTCTCGAAGGCGACACCGCCGCGCTTATAGAAAGGTCAGCGCGAAATCCGCGAGGAGCTCCGTGAAATAAGGTCTTGGCTGATCCGACTGTTCTATGTCATCATCGGCATGGGCGGCGCAATCATAGTAATGCTCATTGCGGCTCTAAATCGCCGCCTTCCGACGTTGATTCCACACTGAAATATCCTCTCAATCCTGTTCATCCATATAAGCCTTGCGAAGGAGACACCGCCATGACACTCACAGCCCTGCCCGAAAGCCCTGCCGACCTACGCCTGATGATGCGCCGCGGTGACCTTGTTCAGACCACTAGCGGAATGGCGCCCGGCCGGGTTCAGGCGAACCTCGCCATCCTGCCGCGCGACCTCGCCTTCGACTTCCTGCTCTTCTGCCAGCGCAACCCACGGCCATGCCCTCTGCTCGAAGTCGTCGAGGCAGGTGAGGTCGAACCGCGCGAATTCGCCCCCGGCGCAGACCTCAGAAGCGACGCTCCCCTCTATCGCGTCTATGAGCATGGTGAACTCACCGCCGAAGTCGCAGACCTCGGCGAGTTATGGCGCGACGACCTCGTGTCCTTCCTGCTGGGGTGCAGTTTCTCGTTCGAGACTGCGTTGATGAAGGCTGGTATGGAAATGCGCCACATGACCTGCGATACCACAGTGCCGATGTTCATCACGGACATCCCAACAGCATCAGCGGGCGTGTTCAGCGGGCCGATGGTCGTGTCGATGCGCCCCATCCCGCAGGAGCAGGTCGTGCGCGCGGTGCAGGTGACATCACGCTTCCCCGCCGTGCATGGCGCTCCGGTGCATGTCGGCGATCCGGCAGCCATCGGCATCGGCGACATCTACGCTCCCGACTTCGGAGAGCCGGTCGAATTCAAGGACGGCGAAGTGCCGGTCTTCTGGGCGTGCGGCGTAACCCCGCAAGCAGTCGCCATGAACGCCAAGCCGCCGCTGATGATTACGCACGCGCCGGGGCACATGTTCATCACCGACAAGCAGGATGAGGACTTGGCGGTGATTTAGGCAATTCAGTTGGCACAGAAAGGGTATTTCGCAATTTCAGGGCAATTTCAAAAATAACGAACATTTGCCCTTGACACTGCGGAACTTATGTTCTATGGTGTAGCCATCTTAAACAGGAGGTGGTTACATGGTAAACCACATCGACGACAGCAAAGAGCGGCCCGAAACGGCGATCAGCGATGATAGCAGAAACAAGGGGAAAACCCCAAGTGAGGCCATGGCTGACAAGGGCATTGGCTCCGGTATTCAGAACAAGAAGAGAAAGCATCGCCGCGACCCCAAGCACACTCGCCTGAACAGTGCTACCAACCGCGCGGCCGACAAGGGTGACGCCGAGCGTTAGCCCTTGATAATCCTAACCAAAGACGGCTGTGCAAGTACAGCCGTCTTTGGTATGGTGGGAAACACCATACTTGACCTCACTTATACTGATAGTCGAGAGCCATTTACGGGGTATTGGGGTATTATGCAGAGCGACCCATTAACATCCAAAGGCATGAGAGCACTGCTCATAATAGCAGGCGTGATAATCTTTGGCTCTCCTATCTACTACATACTCGCATGGGGCTTGGGCATATCGGACGCTACAATCTCCGTCTTTATCCTGGCAGCACTGGCAATTGCCGCATTCCTCATAATCAGGCGCTACTTCAACCGCAGCAGCATGCATCAACCCGCCGCCAAACCATTCAGGTCAACCGGCGTAACCCGCGGCTGGCCGCAAAAGTACAGCAAGCACAGACGCAAGCAATACTGGACAACTGCGAACAAGCGCGGGAAGCCGCGAACAAGTCTAGGCGACAGCGCGGTCGTTAGGCCATTGCGTTTTCTGCGCTTATTGGCATTGTGGCTCATTACGAGAAGCGAGATGGATAAGAGCTTGGACAACAGACTGCATCGCCAAACCCGCTGGTCAGACGAGATATATCCTGAATAACCGTCCCATATCACTTATCATGTGCATCTTGTTAGCCCTTCGGAGTAAAGCGCCATGACCATCGAAGACATCATCCTTGACAATGACCGCAGGGGCATATCACACCTGCGCCCTTATGTGCCGGCGGACTTCTGCGACCGCGCAGCGCGCCTCATACTGGACAACCCAGGTACGGCATTCATAGTAACCGGCTTCTACATTCTGGACGCCGGACTGATAGAGACGGACGGCCCGCCCGGCGCAATCGCCATCGGCAACGCGCTCGAACAGCTCGGCTACAATGTCGCCTATATTACTGACTCGTACGGCACGGCGGTGATGGAAGGCACAAAGAGCGACGCGGCCAGTGTCATAGATTTCCCCATCGCGGACGACGCGGAGAGCGAGGCATTCGCGCAGTCTCTCATCGCGGAGCATGACCCGTCGGTCATCATCGCCATCGAACGCTGCGGCTTCACGCATGACCGCAAGTATCGCAACATGCGCGGCCGCGACATCACGCAGTACACCGCCCGCACCGACTACCTATTCCGCCATCATGAGCGCACGGTTGGCATCGGCGACGGCGGCAATGAGATAGGAATGGGCAACTTGGCGAAGGAAGTAACGACCGTCGAATCGCTGGTGAAAGAGCCGTGCGTAACTGAGGTGTCCGAGCTGGTGCTGGCGAGCGTGTCCAACTGGGGCGGCAACCCCATTGCGGACACCGCTATCCAGGCAGTCAACACTCGCAAGAAGAAGAACAAGAGGGACAAGGAGCATACGCGACTGAAGTCGGCTATTAACCGCGCCGCTGACAAGGGGGACGCTGAGCGTTAGTCGTCGGGAAAACTTAAACAAAGGCGGTTGTGGAAGCACAGCCGCTTTTGTTATTGTAAGGAGCAACATCGAACGCCACGAATTGTTGCATCGCCAAGCACTCCACACATCTTGGTGGCAGTGGACTTTGGAGTAAGTATTATGAAAAACCCAACCAGAAAGATACTCAAAGAACTCTACGCCATCTTCTTCAAGAGCAACGCAGCCTGGGATGATTCCAAAGACAAGATACGCGCCGCGCACAGGGGCAGTCTCAACAGCGGCTACTTCGGCAGCAACGCGCACGGCGATGTTGACCTCCCCTGGATAAGAGAAGAGGACAAAAAGTAGATAGCCTACCCATCCTGCACAGCAAGGTTAGCCCACCGGAGTAAAGCGCCATGACCATCGAAGACATCATCCTTGACAATGACCGCAGGGG
>VXRI01000030.1 GCA_009838595.1 Chloroflexota bacterium
TCTGTTTGTTAACCGCCCCGCCAACGGGCCCCCCCACCGGGTTTATGCGGCGCGCGTGTTTAGGGGGGGGTTTCAATCAGTCCACCGCCGCCGTGCGCGGCACTACGCCCACGAGCATCGGATTGGCGATGGCGCGCGCGATGATGTACGCGGTGTAGAACTGCCAGACCGCTTGTATGCCTGCAATCGCGAAGAAACAGCCGCCCGCGATGAACGCCGCGAGTGGCATTAGCCCGCGCGGTCCGTACCTGTCCGCGAGTCTGCCCACGAACGGCGTCAGCAAGCCCGACGCCCAAGTGCCTGCGGTAACGGCATAGGCTATCGTACTGCGATCCCAGCCCATATCCTCAAAGATGAAGTTCTGCACGCCGCCGATGACAAGCTGCGTAGCGCCCGTCGCCGCGTAAGTGCCAACGGCAGACATGGCGAGAATAAGCCAGCCGTAGTAAAACGGCACGCGCGGTCGCCATTCGGCGATAGTTTTGAGGATGGTCAATGTGCGGTGCGGGTGGTAGTCATGAGGTTTGGGGGGAGGCGAGAAAGTCTTCGAGCTGCCGCATGAGAGACGGCAACTCGGTTACTGCCCTCCAGATATGCGGATCTTTGATGCGAAAGTAAATGTGGACGATTATTATCCTCATGCCGACCATATCGCGCCACGGAACATCGGGGAGGCGCGCTCGAATTTCGTGCGGAATTCGGTTCGCGGATTCGCCGATTACCGCAAAGTTATGAAGCACAGCGTCAAGGGTTCGTCTGTCGTCGATGAAGTTCTGATAAGTCATACCTCGAGTGTATCGCAGGATTCGTTGAGCGGAATCGAGCATGTCTTGAAAGCGCTGCTGCCATGTCCTGCTACTCGACATAGACAACGTCCTGCAAATAGTTTTCGGATTGTTGGTAGCGTGAGTCACCATCCAATCCTATTGTTTCCAAGTCAACATCGCACCCCAAAATGTCCTTCATGTGCATTAGCAAGTTGCCGAGGTCGAACAGAGACGGCTTTACATCCGACATGTATTCGACAGCGACGCCTATCTGCGGATTATAAGTGCAGCAACGCCCGCTCTCGCTATCATGAGTTGCCGCACCGTTATCCGCGTATGGATACACCCCAATCTTCTTGATGCCGTACTTGTTTGTAAGCGTCTGCCGGTGCGCCGACAATATCTTCAGCGCCTTATTCGTATCCATCGTCGCGCCTTCCTGCGTCATACATCGAAAACCGCGTTATTGCACAGTTATTGCCATATAACTGCCTCCCATTATAGGGGCATAGCACAGCCTGACATATTACAGGCTGATTGATTGCAGTTCGTCGGTGAAGAGGATGCCCCCGTCGTATATTCGGCGCACATCGCCAATGCCCTTTTCCATCGGTCCATGCTGCGACAGATGAGGGCCTATATGCACAAGCGCAAGCTGCTTGACGCCCGCCGCTTGCGCCATGCGCGCCGCGCCGAGCGTGCCCGTCTGACCAAATGCCTCGCCGTCCGCGTCCATGACTTCCTGATTGTCCCAGCACATGCACAGCATCAGGTCCGCGTCCTTCGACAACTCGGTAACGGTGTCGCATGGCTCCGTGTCGCCGGTGAAAACCACGCTTCCCGCCGGCGTGTCGATGCGATACGCCAGCGAGTCTAAGAACGGCTGCACATGCACTGCGGGAGCGGCGCTTACTTCCCAATCGCTGCCGGAGAATACCTTGCCCGGCCCTATGTCCGTCGCGCTTACATGCGGCGGTCGGCGCGGCAGCGTGCCACCACGATTTTGATGAATTCGCTGGCTCAACGGATGCCCCACGCGTGCCTTCCAGTCGTGCGCGAACACGCCTTCGTTCTCGTCTAGAATACCGCGCGTTACGCGCTCTGTCAGCGTCGGCCCAAACACCTGCAAGTCGTTCTCCGTGCCGTTGCTCTGGTCCCAGCGGCACAGCAAAAAGCACGGATAGTCGATGTCGTGGTCGAAGTGGTGATGCGTGAAGAATAGGTAGTCGATGTCCGTAGGCCAAAGCCCCGCCTTGACCAGCTTGTGCGTAGCGGCGGGACCGCAGTCCACCATCAACTGCTCATCGCCAACCTGCATCGCAAACGCGGAGCCGAAGCGGGTAGGGGTTGGAGTGGGTGTCCCCGCGCCAAGGATGTGGATGGTGGTGGGTTTAGTGGTCATGGTTTTGTCCTTTGCCGTGTTAAACGGTGAGAGGGTTTGAAATGGTGATTTGAAGTTTAGCATATTGGCGATTGCAGGGAGTGAACAGAATTGAAGAATATCTGGATTGGGCAGAGGAATACTTGACAAGGAGAAGCCTGTCCAGTGTAATAGTGCCTATGGTCATTACCATAGGCACTATGCTGTTGAGGAACAAAATGCAGACTATTTCCAAGAGCAAATTGAAAGCGCACATGCTCCGGATCTTTCGTGAGATAGAGGCAAGTGGTGAAGAATTGATTGTCACTGACCGTGACCGCCCCGTGCTTCGCATCCAACCCATATCATCCAAGATGAGCATAGAAGAGGCGTTTGATGAGTTTAAGGGACAGATGATATTCTACGAAGATCCTGATGCTCCGACTATTGACGAATGGGCGGACGTGTAGTGGCTGTACTGGACACTTCGGTGTTGCTCTTCTGGGCAATGGACAGGCGACGGCTCACACAGGCTGCGACCAGAGAAATATCCCAGGCTGACCATATCATCATCAGTTCGATGTCAATGTGGGAAATCGGTGTCAAAGTCGGCAAGGGCAAGTTGTACATCCCGCAACCAATCCGTGAATTTGCCGAGAGAATCAGGCGGGTGGACCGCGTCGAAATAGCTCCGGTGGACCTGGATATATGGTTGAAGAATATCGAACTCGACTGGGAGCACCGTGCCCCCGCTGATCGAACGATAGTGGCAACTGCCGAGTTATACGACTGTCCGTTGGTGACCTCGGACGCAACGATTAGGGAGTACTACGACAAATCGGTCTGGTGAACAGAATCGAGCGCAACCGTAAGTCGAGTTCCGTTTTGAACATCCCTAACTTTGATATACACCTTCAAGCGGTCATGTATCGCAGCGCTCTATGACAAGTGCCATAACCTGCAAGTCGTCGAACCATTCCATCTGCAAGCAGATGTCGTCGTAGCGTGTATTCTGCGTGCCTTCTTCCATTGCGAGCGATATATGCTCGACGACCCATATATCAGCGCCGTCCCCTTGTTCTTCTTGTTGTGTTGCGTGGAAAGCCGCCTCCCCCAAGCGCAATACACCAATACGAGAGTATTCGCCTGTGATTGGCGTCATAATGACTACCTTGCTCAGATTGCTTGGAGGACCCGTCAATACCGCCACTCCATCTTGACCTTCTTCTAGCGAATAACCCAATACATTGGGTGGCCCATTAACTAGTGACGGTGGGTCAAAGGTGAAGCCAAACGGATCTTCTTCAAGAGTAGCTTGCATTTCAGCTCTCCTGACTCCGATGCCGTGTTGTGGAGCAGGAGTTGTAGCAATTGGAACTTCAGATGGCGTAGGCACATTCTCTGCCGGAGTTTCGCATGCGCCCACCATCAGCAAAGCGATGATAAGCATCGTCAGAATGCCGAAAATGTTTCGCATAAAATCTCTCTTCTGTTTCCATTCAGCATAGAGGAAGCCCTATACTCTGATTGTATAGGGCTTTTCTGGTTAATTCTCTAGCAGGAAGCGTTATTAGTGTTCGTACTCGCCAGACCACCACTCGGCCGCATCCTCTTTCATATCTTCGTGCTCGCGGCAGAGGTCTTGTCCCACTTCCGAAGCATCGGGGATACATGATCTCGTACAGACGCTTCAGGTTGTTCTGTCCCGTGGCTTCTGCCGTGCAGGACAGATACACTCCGTGCGCGTAGTTGATCGTGCCGGTGTAGTATCGCGCTCTTCCGTTGCTGGACATTCGTGTGATGGACTTTCTGGCAGTAGAAGCCCAGAGCTTCGGATCGTTAACGGACTCATAAACATCCGACGCCAAACCCGAAACCACGAATTTGATC
>VXRI01000082.1 GCA_009838595.1 Chloroflexota bacterium
GTATGTCTGGAACAGGCCAAGGAATACCAGCAGCTCGGCGACGAAACCGCTTAGACCGGGCAGCCCTAACGATGTCAGGCCGGCTATCGTGAAGAACACCGCCGTCGTGGGCATGCGCTTTGCAAGCCCGTCCAAGACCAGCATATCGCGCGTGTGCAGGCGGTCGTACACCACGCCCACGACCGCGAAGAAGAGCGCGGTCATTATGCCGTGCGAGAACATCTGCAAGACCGCGCCGCTCAACCCTAACGGGTGCAGCGTGGCGATGCCCATCACAACATATCCCATGTGGCTGACGCTGGAGTAGCCTATAACATACTTCAAGTCGGTCTGACCCATGGCGGAAATCGCGCCGTAGATGACATTCACCGCGCCCAGCCCTAGCAGCGCTGGCATCCAGAACGCCGCGCCTTCGGGCAAAATGACCATGCCCACGCGGATGATGCCGAACGCGCCGAGCTTCATCAGCACGCCCGCGTGCGCCATGCTGACGGCTGTCGGCGCGGCGACATGACCGTCCGGAGACCATGTGTGGAAGGGCCAAAGCCCGGCGAGTATGCCGAAGCCGATTGCCAAGAATGGAAAGAAGAACTTTTGGAACGCAGGCGAATAGTCCGCGACTGCGAGGCGTCTGATGTCAAATGTACCCAGCCCCGCCTCAACGAATATCGCCATAAACGCTATCCATATCAATACGCTGCCCGCGACGAGGTACAGCGTCAACTTCATCGCGCTGTACTCCTTCGTGCGCGTGAACTTCGGGAAGCGGCTGCTACTGCCCCACACGCCTATGAGCAGGTACATCGGCAATACGGAAAGCTCATAGAAGAAGAAGAAGAAGAACAGGTCGTAGGATGCGAATACGCCGAACACGCCCGCCAGCAGCAGGAAGTACAGGATAAAGAAGTCCTTGTTCCACGCCTTGATAGACCACGAAACGAG
Source organism: Chloroflexota bacterium (assembly GCA_009838595.1). Classification (GTDB taxonomy): domain Bacteria; phylum Chloroflexota; class Dehalococcoidia; order Lucifugimonadales; family JADFKI01; genus Bin90. Next base: position 943 of record VXRI01000082.1, read on the forward strand.
CACTCCGGTGAACATCACGATGCCGGTGAGCAGCAGCATCGGCGCGCCGACGCCGTCCACTCCCAGCGTCAGGGATATGCCGATGTCGCCGTATTGCCAGGGACCGGGCAGGCTCAGCCAGCGCCAAGAGTTGGCGAATAGCGAGCCGTCTCCATCGAAGTAGAAGCGAGCGAAGACATATAGCGAAAGTAGAATGCCCGCCGCGCCGAAAGCCGTCGCCACTGTGCGTATCGTGCCGTCGCGAGCGCCCGGAATAGCCATCATCGCCGCCGCGCCAATCATCGGCAAGGCAATGAGGGCGAGTAGGATGTGCTGGTCGAAAAATTGCATGCGTTTATTTTACATGGATGCACGGGATAAAGGGATACCGCTTGCGCATGTGCGCGAAAGTTCTATGGACGCAGCGTTACCTACTACTCGCCGGCGACAATCTCGGCAAAGCGGCCGGTACGGCCGGCGCCGAACATGTAAGCCGTAACCCAGCTTCTCCACGGCGACCAGCGTTCCGAATATGCCAGCGCTTCGTCCGCGGGCATCGGCGCTCCGTCTCCCACCATAACGCCCATCATCCGCTGCAGCGCGAGGTCGCCGTGCGGGAATCCGTCCTGCCGTCCGAACGCGCGTATCAGCATCCAGTGCGCCGTCCACGCGCCTACGCCACGCAGCGCCATCAGACCGCCGACAATTTCGTCGTCCGGCATATCTCGCATCGCCTCAAGCGACAGTTCGCCCGCCGCAATGCGCTCCGATATGCTAGAGATGTACTCTGCCTTGCGCCGGCTGAACTTGATTGCGCGCAGCCCGTCCACGCCGGCGTCCGCGAGGGCTTGTGGACGCGGAAACGCCCGCAGCGTCTCGCCGTCTATGAGGATGCGCTCGCCGTATGTCTCGATAATCAGGTTGCGCAGCATCCGCGCGACATGCGTGCTGATTTGCTGCCCCAAAATCGCCAGCACGAGCGCTTCGTATGCGGTGGGAGCGCAGGTCGGACGCAGTCCGCGCATATTTCTGACCAACGGCGCGAGATGCGGATCGTCCAGCGCCATAGCATAGAATGCGGATATGTTCGCATCCGTGGAGAGCATTCGGCGAACTACCCGCAGCGCATCATACGCGCCTGTCTCGGATAGATTTTCGCCGATTACATCGACCACTAGTTCAGGCGTGTCCTCGCTATGAACAGCGGGCACCGACACCAGCACGGGCGCGCCGTCGAGCGTGAGTACGCGGCGGTATTCGCCGTTTTCGTACATGTCGGCGGCATGACGCGCTTGGAAGTAGGTCATGCTGCCGACAGTCAGGGCGAAATCATACGGCGCGGTGGGCGATATGCGATATGCGAATCGGTTCACGGCTGGTGTGCGTCAACAGGCGCAAGGGATAGCGGAACTAGCCCGAGCGCGCATCGAACTCGAACGGCGGGTAGTCGTCGTACCAAAGCGAAGCATAGCCCTGAACGCGCCAGTTCCAGCGGTTGAACGCCATCTGCACGCCGAACATGTCGCGGGGATAGCGTTTGGTGAACAGCATCACCACGCCTGCGAAGATTGAGAGCGCAAGCCCCAAGCTGCCTATGGTGTACAGCACTATGTAGTGCGGCAGCGCCATAAGCCACCACTTGAATACGACCCGCAAGCGAGACAGTCGTTCCGGGTATCTCACATACAAATCGGCCGGGTAGTCATCGTCCGCCGCTAGGCTGAATGGTGGATAGCGGTCCGCGCCCAGCACGCCGCAATAGAAACTCACACGCCACCACCATCTCGATACGCCGACCGTGAAATTGAACAGCCCCCGCGGGTATCGCGCCGTGAACAGAATGGCGAATATCGCGATTATCCATACGACAATCGCGACGACCGTCAGGAGTATCAGAATGATGAAGTGCGGTATCGCCAAAAACCACTTGACAAGCCACATCCAGCGGCTAGGGTCTTCCGGATATTCGCCGCGAATTTCCAACGGATAACCTTGTGCTTCTTCGTTTGCATCGGTAACCATTGCATCGGTAGCCATCACAGCCTCCTTTCATAGACATCCTATCCTGTCCGGCTCGTTAGTAACGGGTAGGGCAAGGCACGCTAAAACACCGCGAAATGAAGAATGTAGCTAGGTGCGGGCTCACCGATTATGGCTACGCCCGCCAATGCATGCTTACTTCCTGCCGCCTCGTGTGCGATGTCTCATTTCTGCCGAGATGATAGCATACTTTCGTTGAATTAACTTGTCGGCAACCGTCCCAGAAGCGGGGGAGTCTCGGACGGGCTGAGAAGGGCACGGAGAGTTACGATTTCAGACACTGATCAACTACGACGTCACCAAGTCACTCTGCGACAGACCGCCTTCACCACTCCATACCACCGCGTCAGTCAATGCCGTTGAGCATCTCCGCAACACTCTTGTATTCCCTTAATCGTCTTATACCTTATCCCCGTTTTCACGAGGACATGCCTTACTTTTTTTCATTACTCGCTCCCGCGAGTTGTTCGCAGAGGGTAGCCCTCTCACCGGAACGATGCGACAGCCCTAGTGCCTAACTCAACGCCGCGCCCCCCTTTCAACCTATTGCTCTGCGTGTGTCCTTTCACGCCATCAAGGTAACTCCTGAATGTCCTGCCGCAGTCGGCGCACTTGTATCCGAACACCATAACGCGCTTGATGTAAAGGTTCTCTTTATCGGCTTATCGAAGCGCGCACTTGTGAAAAGCTACTCCGACACAATATGGACCGATCGAAGGACGAGCGTTGGGATATTCATTGACCTCAGGGAGGCTAAATCGTACTCTTGGCATCGGTGGGAACTCCTAGATACGGTGTACTTGATTCACTCACACTTTATCATTAGAGTCCACGCTATTTTACTGTCCCACCTTCTTTGGGAAGGTTACGCTGAACCGACATATCGTTAATCTTGTGCATCGATGTAAGTTCAGGTGATGCGCAGATTCTCTTGAAGGTGTACAGGCGCTGTGCTATTCTGGTGGGCAGTCGGGGAGTAGCGCAGTTTGGTAGCGCACTTGCATGGGGTGCAAGGGGTCGCTGGTTCGAATCCAGTCTCCC
>VXRI01000406.1 GCA_009838595.1 Chloroflexota bacterium
CAACTGGTCATCACACTTTCCACATCCCCAAAATGTCGAATCACACACATCGGAGGAAAATCATGCAAAGCGAACCCACTTCGTTCCGCGTTGGCGACCCTGGCATACGCGGCATCTTCGGCGAGGAATCTCGCATACAGGCGTGGCTGGATGTCGAAGTCGCGCTCGCGCAAGCTCAGGCAGAACTCGGCATCATCCCGGAATACGCCGCAGAGGAGATCGAGCGCAAGGCGCGGTACGAACTCCTAAATATGAACAACATCCGCGAAGGTCTTGCGCGCACCGGGCATCCGCTCGTGCCGATGGTCTGGGAGCTGGACCGCATCTGCGAGGGCGACGCCGGCGGGTATATCCACTGGGGAGCGACCACGCAGAACATCACGCAGACGGGCAAGCTGCTGAACATGCGGCGCGCGCATAACGTGTTCCTGAGCCAAATTGCCGATTTGCTGATGCTGCTCGCCGACCTTGCGGAAGAGACCAAGGACGCAGCATTGCCCGGCCGCACGCACGGGCAACACGCCGTCCCCGCGACATACGGCTACAAGGTGTCCGTATGGATTGACGAACTGTGCCGCCATGTGGAGCGCCTGCGCGGGTGCGAAAGCCGCGTGTTCGTAGCGATGCTCGGCGGCGGAGCCGGCACGCTGGCGTCGCTGGGCGAAATAGGCTTGCAGATACAAGACGGCATCGCGGAACGGCTCGGCATGTCGTCCATGTCCAACCCAAGCCGCACCATCGGCGACCATCTCACCGAGTACATAACCGTCCTCGCGCTGCTTGCCGCCACCTGCAGCAAAATCGGCAGGGAAGTCTATACACAAATGAAGCAAGAGTTCGGCGAGGTTGAAGAGCCTGTTCCCGAAGGCACGGTCGGCAGCAGCACGATGCCGCAGAAGCGCAATCCGAAGCTGGCGCAGGACATCGTAGCCGGCGCCGCGCAGGTACGCGCCATCGTGCCGCTCGCGCTCGAAGCAATGCAAACCGAACACGAAGCCGACCGCACTACGAGCGTGATGATTGACAAAGCGCTCAACGACGCGTGCGTGCTCACCGGCGACATACTGCAGCGCATGATCAGCCTGTTCGACGGCATCCGCGTATTCCCGGAGCGCATGCGTCAGAACCTCGACCTGAGCGGCGGACTGATAATGTCCGAGGCGATAATGCTCGAACTCGGCAGGCAATTGGGCAGGCAGAAGGCGCATGACGCAGTGTACGAAGCGGCGCAGGCGTCGTTCATCGAAGGCAGGTCGTTCGCCGAATGCCTAGCCGAAGAACCCGAAGTAAGCGCAAACCTGACGCCGGGGCAAATCCAATCGCTGCTAGACCCAACGGCATACACTGGCGTGTGCAGCGTATTCGCAGAACGCGGCGCCAAACAAGCGCGCGAAGTGGCAGCGACGACGCGGGGAGAATAAGCTATTAGGGCATTCTGTCTTACCAGCAGTCTGGCATAGTATTCAGAGTGCGTAAATACAACGCCTGTCGATTCCGCTTTCCCCCGTGAAGGCCGGATGGAGCGGTGAAGTATATGATGAGGTTTATCTGGCTGTACGGGTAGTACTGCTGGAAAAGTCTTGACAAGTCAACCCATTTGTAATGAGCGTCTTCAACAGCCCGTGACAGAAATTGAACTCATCTGCATAGAAGTTTGTCGTCATTAGGCGGACCTCAAAAACTGAAGCCGCCCGAAGGCGGCCTCGCACCCTGTCACCGTAGCGCAGGGGATTATTACATTTGGTAATAAGAGTTGACGAATGCCCTACTCTACACGCCGTCCACTATCATCACGTTGCTGTTGGTGGAGTCGATTCGCATTTGCTTGGGGTTGGCGTATTCGTCTGACGCGTGCCAGGCTTTTGCCTGCTCGAAGGTGGGAAACTCGATTATGACCGTGCGGTGCGGCGTTTGGTTGCCTTCGACAACTTCGCTCGCGCCGCCTCGCACGATATACCTGCCGCCGAATGATTCGACCGTCGCCGGCACTAGCTTGCGGTATTCTTCGAAGAGCGCCCCGTCCGTTACTTCTACATCTGCGATAACGTATGCTGCCATGTTTTTCTCCTTCTGTTACATGTAGGAACACATATCTCCCATCCTAATCGTCCCCCTGCGGGGGATGGCGAAGCCTTTCGGTTGTCACGCTAACACGATGAAGGGTCTAAAATCGCTGTATGGAAACAAGCCTGTCCGTAGTCATCGCGTTTAGATTTCTCGCCTCGCTCGAAATGACATGAATAATCGAAAGACCCTGCGCATGGGCTTTCTTGCACGCTTACGCGTTGCTATGTGATACCATTTCCGCTTGTTGTGCACCGTTTATCATAGCAGAACGGGCGGCGCGAATTCAGCGAACCTGCCGATTACGACACAACGACGATTCACTATGACTAGAAGGGACTTGTAACAATGCTCGACTACTATCAGATAGCGGACACGCTTTCGCCGGAGGACAAGCAGACGCAGACGGTCGCTCGCGACTTTATGGAAGCCGAAGCCGCCGGCGTGCTGGACTGGTGGGAGACTGGAGAGTTTCCCAAGCACCTCGTGCCCAAGTTTGGCGAGATGGGCTTTCTCGGCGCGAACCTGCCAGTCGAGTACGGCGCGAGCGGCATCGGCAATGTCGCGTATGGACTGATTATGTACGAACTGGAGCGCATCGATTCCGGCTTCCGCAGCTTCGCCAGCGTGCAGGGCGCGCTCGTAATGTACCCGATATATCGCTATGGCTCCGAAGAGCAGAAGCACGAATACCTGCCGCAGCTCGCCGCGGGATCGATGGTCGGCTGCTTCGGACTGACCGAACACGACGGCGGCTCCGACCCCGGCGCAATGAAGACCCGCGCACGCAAGGATGGCGAGTCGTACATCCTTAACGGTGTGAAGATGTGGATTACCAACGGCAACATCGCGGACATCGCCATCATCTGGGCAAAGGACGACGACGATGTGGTGCGCGGGTTCATCGTGCGGACGGATGCGCCCGGCTTTCAGGCGAACGAAATCAAGCACAAGATGAGCATGCGCGCATCCGTAACCAGCGAGCTGGTGATGGATGAGGTGCGCATACCCGCGTCGCAGATGCTGCCCGCAACTCGCGGGCTGTCTGCACCGCTGTCATGTCTGACGCAGGCGCGCTACGGCATCGCTTGGGGCGCGCTGGGTTCTCTGGAAGCCGTGTACGAAGATGCCCTGTCGTTCTCACAGTCGCGCAGCACATTCGCCAAGCCCATCGCATCGCGCCAGCTGGTGCAGACGAAACTGGTGGACATGATTACCGACCACACCAACGGGCTGCTGCTGGCGTGGCGTTTGGGCACGATGAAGGATGCGGGCACGATGAACCACACGCATGTGTCGATGGCGAAGCGCCGTAATGTTCGCGCCGCTCTGGACGCCGCACGGAGCTCGCGCGAGATTCTGGGAGGCAGCGGCATCACTCTGGAGCATCCGACGATACGGCACATGCTCAACCTAGAGACGGTGGACACCTACGAGGGGACCTACGACGTGCACACGCTGATACTGGGACGCGACATCACCGGCCACAATGCGCTGGTGTGACGCGCCTATCGAGAATAGCACGCCTAGCCGTTGACGAGCAGCGTGAGATACCAGACGAGAATGGTCATGGCGATGAGCAGGATTAGGACGGATCGCATGAATCCGATGGCGATGATACCGCCGAGCAGATCTCGCGCGATGATGAGCAGGAACTTCAGGGTGTACAGATAGAGGAGTTCCCCCATCAGCATAAACTGTTCCGCCACATCTTTAAGAAATCGCATCGAAAATCCGGTTACCTCAACGCCAACATAAAGAGGCGTTATTCGTATCGTGAGTGGCGCAAGTGGTGGAGCTGGGGGGACTCGAACCCCCTACCTCTTCAATGCCATTGAAAAACTGTTCATTTCAAATACCTGAAAGCCCTGTAATGTACTAGGTTCTGTGGACAATTCATTTCAGCCAGATGAGAGATGCCGCGATTTGTAGA
>VXRI01000347.1 GCA_009838595.1 Chloroflexota bacterium
TGAGCGCGGTGCCCATGAATATGAAGAACAACGCCATTGATGCGCGGGTGGCGTGTCGCGTCCACTGCTGCGACACGAAAAAGAGCACCAGCAGCGGCCCGCCCACGCCGATGCCTGTGATGAAAAGCCCGACGAGAAAGCCGGACACCGGTCCCATTATCTTGGCGCTTGGCATAGAGAAGGGAAGATCTAACATGCCGCCCACGGTGAGCGCGATGATGACCGCGAGCACGGCGATGCCGAAGATCTCCTTGTACTCGGATATGTCTAGGAAGCCCAGCACCCATCCGCCGATGAGCGCGCCGATGATGCCCGCAATCACGATGGGTACGATTTCGCCGGCTCGCATATGGTCGCGGTTGCGCCACGCGACCACCAGCACAACAGGCAGCGCCATCACATTCAGCAGGATGATCGATGTCGCCGGGTCGAACATCAGGAATAGTAGTGGCAGCCCCACAATGCCGATGCCGAAGCCCATAGCGCTGAACACCGTGCAGGCGAAGAACACCACCAGAACGGCGAAGGCAAGTTCGGCTGGGCTTACGGCGTCTAGCAATTTTCACCTTGTGCGCTGCCTGGTGAGCGGCATTATGCGCTCGATACGCTTGCTTCGTTCATAGGGATAGGGACAATAGGCTTACACATTCGGCAGGTTGAAGATGTTGCCCTGCTGGCGCATCATGCGGCGCATCTTCTTGCTCTGGCGCTTGCCGCCTTTGCCGCGCTTGCCTGTGGGCACACCCATGAACTGGCGCATCATCTTCTGCATCTGGCTGAACTGGTTGAGAAGCTGGTTGACATCCTGCGGCGTAGTGCCGCTGCCACGCGCGATGCGCCGCCTGCGACTGCCGCCGATAATCTCCGGACGGCGGCGTTCTTCGGGCGTCATGGAGCGGATGATCGCCTCGGTCTTGACCAAGTGGCTGCCGTCGAGTTCGTCCACGGAAATGTTGCCCTTCATCGCAGAGAAGCCGGGCACCATTTCCAGCACTTGGCTTATGGGCCCCATCTGCTTGAGTTGCTGAAGCTGCCCTAAGAAATCGTCGAGATCAAATGTCGCCTGGCGTATCTTGCGCTCCATTTCAGCGGCTTCATCCTCGTCGAAGGAAGCCTGCGCCTTGTCTATGAGCGTCAGCATGTCGCCCATTCCGAGAATACGCGAGGCGAGCCTGTCCGGGTAGAATGCTTCCAGCGCGTCCGCGCGCTCGCCCGTGCCCATGAATTTGATGGGCACGCCGGTTACCGAAGTTATTGACAGCGCCGCACCGCCGCGCGCATCGCCGTCCATCTTGGTCATTATCAGCCCGGTCAAGCCTATGCGGTCGTGGAACTGCTTGGCGGCTTCGACGGCTTCCTGCCCCGTCATCGCGTCCACGACAAGCAGCGTTTCGTCAGGCGATACAGCGTCTTTTACCGATTCCAATTCGGACATCAACTCGTCATCGACCTGAAATCTGCCAGCCGTATCGACGATAGCCCAGGCCGCGTTCAACTCGGCGGCGCGTTTACCACCGTGTTTGGCGACTTTGGGCGTATTTCCGGATTTCGCATCCTGATAAACGGACACATCAATCTGTCCGCCCAGAGTTTCGAGTTGCTGAATGGCGGCGGGGCGCTGCAAGTCGGCGGCGACCATCAGCGGCATCTGACCGTCTTGCTTCAGATGCCGCGCGAGTTTCGCGGACGCTGTGGTCTTGCCCGCGCCGTTTAGCCCGACCATGAGGATGACAGACGGACGGCGCGGACCGGCCTCGAGGCGATGCACCTTTCCTCCAAGAATGTCCACGAGCGCGTCGTTGGTAATCTTGACGACCTGCTGCCCCGGAGACAGGCTTTTCAGCACATCGGACTTTAGTGCCTCTTCGCGAATGCGCGCGATGAACTCGCGGGCGACGCGGAAGTTCACATCGGCTTCAAGCAGCGCCATACGCACTTCACGCAGCGCCTCGTCCACATCGCGTTCCGTCAGCCTGCCCTTGTTTCCAAGGCGGCCGAATACACCGTTCAGCTTGTCGGATAGAGCCTCAAACATCTTCTGTCCTTTGCGGTTGCCGCATTCATGGGTTTCATGGGAATGAACATTAGCAGGTTAGGCGGTGAAAAGGGGATGATACGAGGCGGGACACGCGGCGATTGGCGCTGCTAGGCGCGGACCGGCGCGGTTAATCGACATACACGTTCTCGAGCAGTTCGCTCATTGCGGACGAGACGAACCTGACGCCCGCGATTGTCCGTGTGTATTCCATGCGCGTGGGTCCTACTACGCCCAGCGCGCCGACTGCGCGATGCGGCAGTCCGTATTGGCACACGACCACGCTCAGCGGCGATAGCGCGTCGTCCGGGTGCTCGTGTCCGATTATGACGCGCACAACGCCGCCTTCGGGCGTCTCCGACAGGATGGTCTGCGCTAGGCTGCCGTTCTCTACGCCCTCGACAATGGCGCGCGCGCGTTCGTTTTCGGCGAACTCCGGCTGGGAAAGCAGATTGCGTATTCCATCGACATAGTGGTCTCGGAACGCCGTCTTCTCTTCCGCTTGCAGCACGGTAACCGTAGCATCGACGAATTCTTCTTCAAGCGGCGTTAGATGCATTACCTGCGATTCAATCTCGTGCTGGTTGTGCCCTGTCAGATATGACCGCAGCCGCGCGGTTGACTCTTCGAGTTCGTCCATTTCCATCGGGTGCGGCAGACGAATAAGCTGGCGATGGATGCGCGCTTGTTCCAGCACGACGATGAGCATCACCAGCAGGTCTTGGATGTGCACCAAGTCGAGGTGATGCACGCGGGTTTCGCGCGCCTTTGGGAAGGTGGAAATCGCCATATTGCCCACCAGCCCGGATAGCACTGCCGCGGACACATTCGCCCATGCGTCAAGGTTCTGCAGGATGTTCTGCAGGCGTTCTCGCGCGTCCTCTCGGATGCTATGCGGGATGGTCGTAGCAAGCACCGGCTCGATGGATTCGACGAAGAAACGATACGCCTTGTCGAGCGGGACACTGCCCGCCGATATGTGCGGGTTGGCGAGATAGCCCATATCCTTCAGCACAGCGACATCGTTGCGCACAGTGGCTGAGCTGACATTCAGCTCATGGCTGCGTGCGACCGACTCAGACGCGACGGGCATCGCCGTGCGCGTGTAGCCTCCGACGATGATTTTCAGTATGAGTTCTTGTCTTTTCGTGAGCATAAGCGCACTCGGTCAAGATACAAGATGCCGCTTGCAAAAGGTACTATTCTCACATTCTACAATCGCCGCCGCCGCCAAACAAGACTTGCATCTCCCATTGGCGGTCTCATCGGCATCGCTTCGGAGTCCCTTGTTTGCTGCGAATACGCCCTTAATGGCATTCGCAAGCTATCCCGCTCCGGCTCACAGGTGGTGGTGCGCTTACAAGCGCCGTCCTATCACTCCTCCAAATCATCCGACTCCGAACACAAGGGCAGTCCATCTGTGTTCGAATCGCTTCGCTTAATCATTGCCAAATCGTGTTTCTCAATGCCTTCCAATGCGTCAGGTATGCAGCCTTCCAGCATATTGCCGGACAGACTGATATTTGCCAATTTTTCAAGCATCGCCAATTCGGGCGGTATCATGCCAGTCAGCACGTTATCCGCCAACAGCAGCGCCTTAAGGTTAGTGAGATTGCCAATTTCGGGCGGTATCTCGCCATGCAGATTGTTGCCATCCAACTGCAAGGTCTTAAGGTCAGTGAGAGTGCCGATTTCGTCAGGGATGCCACCGTAAGGCATGGCGTCGTCCCCAACCATGTCGCTGCCAAGCATGTTATTGGACAGTTTGAGATTTAACAGTTTCGCAAGATGCTTGATTTCAGGCGGTATCACGCCGGTCAGCGGGTCTGGCGCCGTATTGTTATCCATTCTGCTAAGGTCCAAGCCTTCGACGCGCGCTTGCGTCGTGCCGATTGTGACGCCTTCCCACGTCTTTATTGGGACTTCGACAGCCCAGTTCCTGTGT
>VXRI01000039.1:0-3511 GCA_009838595.1 Chloroflexota bacterium
GTCGCAGGGTGTATGCGGCATCCTTCGCTTGCCGGTAATCTTCGCGCAACTTCAGGATCATTAGCTTGCCAAGCGTGTAGTTCAGGTACATCGGGTCGAATGTGCCGCGCATCGCTTCTTTGCTTGCGGGCAGTTCTTCCATGAAGGCGTTGTCCATGAAGAAGCGTGTTGCTTCATCAATTGTCATGCCCTGCGTGTGCATCTTGATGGCGCAAATGTAACGGCAGTTACGCATCAGCGCCTCCATCAGCTGACCTAGTTCGATGCGCGGGTCAGATAGGTAGCCAGCCTCCACCATCATGTGCTCCGCGTAGTGCGCCCAGCCCTCCCAGAACGAATAAGCGCCGAACGCGCGGCTAATCATCGATTCCGCGCTCAAGGTGTGCAGGTAGTGGACATAGTGTCCCGGATACGCCTCGTGCACGGACACCGCCCGTAGCGTAGAGTAGTTGAACGATGTCATCCATTGCTCTTTCTCGTCGTCGTTCCAATGTTCTTCGACCGGTGTTACATAGTAGAATGTCTCGTCCGCGTTCTGCTCATACGGTCCGGGGAAGTCCAGTGCGGCGAATGCCCAACGCATGAACGACGGTGTGGGCACGGTTTGGCAGCGCACTTCCGACGGTACGCTCACGATGTCGTGGCAGATGATGTACTGCCTGATTTCTTCGAGCATGTCGCGCGTCTCCGAGATGAGCGCGTCTGCGGCAGGGTGGTCTGCGGCAATCTCCGCCATCACTTCTGCCGGCGATTTATCTGCATCCACAAGCGCAGCAACTTCGACGAAGCGCTCCATGTTCGCCTTCAAATCTGCTTCTCCAAAGTTGAGCAACTGCTCAAGCGGTAAATCTACCATCTCGCCGTACTCGAGCAGCGCCGAGAATCGCTTGCTGCCGATGGCAAAACTCGCGTCCGCATATGGACGCAGCGCCTTCAAATGCTCTACAAACTCGCGCACCGATACAGTTGCGAGACTGCACGCGTTCTCAAATCTAGATTGCAAGTCGTCGTCTCGCACCGCGTCTGTCGCATCTACAAGGTCTCGTTGGTAGAAGTCAACGATGCCCGCGAATGCTTCGATGCTCGCCTCAAGCACGGGCGACGCCAGCCTGCCGCTCATCACGTATCGCAGTTCTGCCATGAATGTCGGCACGGCGGTGAGTGCCTCCGTCAGTGATTCAACACGCTGTTCAAGCGGCGCGTAGTTTCGCTGGATGTACGCGCTCATATCGATGTGCCACAGCATTTCCATCGGGTTGGTCTCGTGCCAGCGCAGTTCGGTCAATTCCAGCAGTTCGCGTCTCAAATTGCCGGTTAAAATGCGATGGTCGTAGTAGCTGCGCGCGCTCAACGCCGTGGTATCGATGCTCTCCAACGCCGCCAAGCCACTTCTTACTTTACCCGTGCGCGCCGCAATCGCCCGAGCCGATACGCTCGGCAGCATGCCGTCGTATTCGTGAAGCCCAAGCCGCGATGCCATGCTGGGGTAGTGCTCCCATGTTTCTGATAGTATTCGCTTGCTGGTCGCGTAGAAGAGTCGGTTCGCGCTGTTGGTCATGGGTTGCTCCTGCAAATAGTGTTTTGCTGGTGTGGCAGGGATATCTTACTATAAACGGCTGCCGGCGAACTGCTATTTCCTCGCAGGAGAAGGAAGGGATAATACCCTGTCTAAAGGTTCACATGGCATTCGCCCCATGTTACTCTTTTCGCATAGATTTGCATTAATGGACCGCTTTAGCGCAAGAGGATGCTTACAAGAGGATGGTTAAATGGCTACAAGAGGAATTAGGGACACACTGGGGACGACCGGAGAGAATCCGAGTTATGTATGGATGTCCGGCGACCTCGTAGCATGGGACGATGCGGTAGTACACTCGTCGACGCTGGGCTGGTCGGCGATTTCCATGGTCTTCGAGGGGATACGCGGCTACTGGAACGCCGAGGAGGAGCAGCTCAACATTTTCCATCTTGACCTGCATCTTCACCGCCTGCTGCGTTCTATGAAGGTGATGCGCATGACCTCGCCATGGTCCGTCGCCGAACTGAAGTCTGAAATTGTCAAGCTCGTGCAAGCGAATGAATTCCGAGACGACATCTATGTGCAACCGCTCGCGTACTTCGGTGGCAGCACCACGCCCGGCTACCTGCCGGTATCGGAGCGCCCCGGCGACATTACCATCTTCAATCGGCAGATTGGCTCGGTTCTAGGCTCCGGGCGCACCGTCACCTGTGGCGTGAGCTCATGGACGCGCATATCGGACAACGTGATGCCGCCGCGTGTCAAAGCTATCGCGAATTACCAGAACAGCCGCTATGTGGCGGACGAATCCTCACGGCACGGCTACGACTTTGGCATAATCCTCAATCCTCAGGGCAAGGTATCGGAGATTTCATACGCCTGCTTGTACATCGTGCGCGACGGCGTGGCGATAACGCCGCCCGTATCCGCCGGCATTCTGGAAAGCATCAACCGAGATGTCGTGCGGCAACTCTTCGAGAACGAACTCGGTATCCCAGTCGTAGAGCGCGACATTGACCGCACCGAGCTGTACATAGCCGACGAAGTGTTCATTTGCGGCACCGGCGCCGAAGTACAAGCCGTTAGCAGCATCGATGGCTATACCATCGGTAACGGAGAAATTGGGCCAGCGGTATCTCAATTGGAGCAGCTCTTCCACGACGTCGTGCGCGGCAAAGATTCGCGGTATGAAGAGTGGCTATCTACGGTGTATTAGTCTGCGGTGGCGATACTAAATTCATCGATTTTTGACAATTGCCGATGACTTGGTTGACGCTATTCATGCTGGCATCTGTGGCATTTTCCCCCATCCTAACCTTCGCCCAGAGGATTTCACCCCTGAGGGAACGGACTAATGGGATAATTTCCAAATAAAGAGAGAGCGCAAGGTATGAATATCGCATATCTTGCGCTCTTTAGTTGATCTTAAATTACTTATCGCCGCGCGCCGGCTATTGCATCGGCGAACACTCGGCGGGCAACAGTATCTTGTTTTCCTGGTGCACCGGAGATACCGGGCTGCTGGGCGGCCAGACGCCCTTGGCGCGCGTCTCTTCTCGCCCTTGCAGCCGCTGCTCGAAGCTTTCGTATGCCCAGATGTGCACCCACTTATTCAGCGCGCCCACGTCTGAGAAGTACGCGCCAACCAGTGGGGAATACTTTTCACGCTCTTCGATGGCATTGCCCCATGCCTCAATGACATTTGGGATGTCGCCCGGGTTGTACTGGTAGATGCGGATTTCGTATATGGGACCCATCTTCCGTTCGCCAAGCGGTTTGGTGAACGGCGCGGGCAGGTAGAAGTCCGACTGCATGTTCACGATGAACTCGGATGTGTTCGGAGGCCATACGCCTGCCGCAGCTGCCTTAGCGCGCGTATCCGTCCGATGGTTCATGTCTTCGTAGGGCCAGACGTGCAGCACCTGATTCAAAGGTCCCGCTTCGGTGTGCCACAGCGCGCCAAGCGGCGAGTATTCCAGCCTACCCGGCAAC
>VXRI01000039.1:3521-3977 GCA_009838595.1 Chloroflexota bacterium
TATATCATCGTCTATATTCACCTTCCTTTGTCTTATTTCGTTTTCAGTTCCTTCCGCCTGCCAAGGGGGAAGGCTAGGATGATGGGAATGTCCCTATATTTGTCTTGATGTCTAAAGCTGCGCTTCCAACTTGGTGATGACGCTGTCCACCTGTGATACCACATGGTCAACCTCGTCCTTTGTGATGCAGAGCGGTGGCGCAAGGTAGATGCTGTTTCCGGGTCTGCCTAGCAGGTTGTGCTCGTTCATTAGCGGGGCGATCTTGTCGGCGAGCTTTGCCTCGGCGGGGAAGGATTCCCTAGTGTCGCGGTCCTTGACCAGCTCGACGGCACAGAGGAGGCCCATTCCACCGCGCACATCGCCGACGATGGGATGCTCGTAGAGCGTCTGAAGCTGCTCGTACATGTATGCTCCCATTTCCGCGGAGTTTTCGACCATGCCTTCGCCTTCCATAAT
>VXRI01000310.1 GCA_009838595.1 Chloroflexota bacterium
CATTGATCGACTGTCCCGTGATGTTCATCGCAGCTTCGGACGCAAGGAATGCGGCAAGGTTTCCGATGTCGTCGGGCGTCTGCTCTCTGCCGAGCGGCGTGTCTCTCTCCACATATTCCACAAACAGCTCTCTCGGCGTCTTCTCATCCGGGTTCGGCGTCATCGGCTGGCGCGATGCGATGCGCTGCCACATCGGAGTCCACAACAGACCAGGGCAGATCGCGTTCACATTGATGTTGTGCGGCGCGAGCATCTGTGCCTGCGACTGCGTCAGATTTATCACGGCTGCCTTTGAAGCATTGTAAGGCGGGTTGCGGTTGCTGCCCCGCCTTCCGGCGATGGACGCGATGTTGACAATCTTTCCGTACCGTCGCTCTATCATATGCGGCGCCACGGCGTCCGTAACCCGGGCTACGCCTCTGAGATTTACCTCGTAGATAAGCGTCCAGTCATCTTCGTTCGGCATCTCGCGCTCCTCCCAGCCTACCGAACCGATGACTCCGGCGTTGTTCACCAAGATGTCTATCGCGCCGAACTCGGCAATCGCCTGCGACGCCATTGCCTCTACGGACTCATGGCTGGAGACATCAAGGCTGAGCGCGAGCGCGCGTGATCCCTGCGCCCTTACTTCGTCGGCGACGCTCTCCGCGTTCTCGGCGACTATATCCGCCACCGCAACATCGGCGCCGTTGCGAGCGAGCGCCAGCGATATGCCGCGCCCGATGCCACGCCCGCCTCCTGTAACGACCGCCGTTTTCCCGCTAACATCCATTGCTGCACCTCCGATTTGAAATCCTACTGAATGTACAGCATATCCTAACTGCGCGGCTTGTGTGTGTAAAATAGCGGTGAGGCAATAATGCGGCATAAAACTGACAAGGATTGCCGTATAAGAGCCTTATGTTTGCCGAAAATCGCTCTGCGTGTTGTCTAGCGGGAACTCTCCTTATACTGATACTCTCGCAGTTTACGGTGTATTTGCACTTGAAGAATATGGCGCATTCTGTCAGGATGGTTAAATGAGAATTGGAGAATTTGAGATACGCGAACCTGTGCCGGAACTTCGGAATGTCCGCGCGATAGCGATGCTGCGACCGTGGGTGGATGTGGGAAGAGTCGGCACACTTGTGCTCAACAGGCTGGAACGCTTCCTCGGCGCGCAGGAACTTGGACGACTTGCGACGCCGGGCAAGTACTTCGACTACACGCGATACCGACCGCGCATGCGCACCGTGCAAGGGCGGCGCGTGTTCACCACGCCCAACACCATCGTCCACTACGCGCACGGCGACGAGCACGACTACCTGTTCCTGCACATCCGCGAGCCGCACGCGTTCGGTGAAGACTATTGCGAGGCGATAGTAGAGCTGCTGCGGCACTTCGGCGTGTCGGAATACTGCCGCATCGGTGGGATGTACGACTCCGTTCCGCACACTCGACCTGTGCTGATTACCGGCAGCCTCACCCGCGAACAAGAGCGCCGCGCATCCGGGCTGGTATCCACGCGAGGCAGCACCTACCAGGGACCGACGAGCATCGTCAATATGGTGCACGAATCGCTGTCGCAAGAAGATATGCCGTCCGTCAGCCTTATGGCGCACCTGCCGCAGTATGTGCAGCTTGACGAAGACCACATGGGCGCGGCAAGGCTGATGAGCGTTCTTTGCGCGATGTATGACCTGCCGGACTCGCTGGCGGACTCTTCGCGCGGTGAGCAGCAGTACTCGGAGATAAACCGCGCCGTGCGGAACAACTCCGAAGTGCGCACGCTGATTCAGCAGCTCGAGACATACTATGACCGCACATACTCACCGCCGCTCGAAGCGGAGGAAGAGGAAGAGCCGGTCTCGCTTTCGCCGGGCTTGGAGCAGTTCCTGTACGAAGTCGGCGGCCGCCTCGAAGAGCCTTCCGAAGATGCAGTCGATGATTACGACGAAGATGATTACGACGACGAAGACGATGTCGAAGAAGGACGCGACGACAGTTAGGTATCGGCTCAGCATCGCAATAGCACAGTATTTTTTCAAGGTGATGACATGGAAAAACTTCAGCAGGGCGACAGGCTGCCATCCATCACGCTGAAGCTCATCGGCGGAGATACGCTGACATTGCCAAGCGAGATGTCCTCGCGCTACCTCGCGGTGCTGTTTTACCGGGCGCACTGGTGACCATACTGCGTTCGGCAGTTAGCCGAGTGGGAAGAAAAAAGCGCGGAGCTTGAAGCGCTGGGCGCCAGCGTTGTCGCGGTGAGCGCGGATTCGCCGGAGCATGCAGAGAAGATGCAGCGCGAGTCGGGCGCAAAGTTCCCGATAGCATACGGCGTATCACGCAAGGAAGCGGAGTCGTTGGGCGCGTGGTGGTCGGAAGACCGCGGCGGGTTCGTGCAGCCGACCGAGTTCCTGCTGGGGCGCCGCGGCATTGTGCTTGGGGCAATGTACGCATCCGGTCCCGTGGGGCGCATGAGCGCGGACGAAGCACTGTACGCGATACGCAGCCGCGAGCGGCGGCGCACGGCAGGCTAATCCGACATCAATGTCATAAGTCTATCCTGTCAGTGCGTGGGAAGCGGATCACTATGCTCCAGATAAGAATCGACAAGTTCCTGCGCCATATCTTTGGCAATTTCGATGGCTTCGGAAACGGTCGTGGCATAGGCGATTAGGTCGGGCAGCTCTTCGCTGGTAGCCAGGAAGCCGCCCTCGAGCAGTTCCTCTATCTGCACCATCAGATGCTTAATCATTGCGTCTTCTCCTGCAATGCTTATTACACGCAATCATGCCCCATAGTTCATTCCGGTCAACGCGGTGTGTAGGTGTCGGGCGGCGTGATGCCGTGGAAGATGGAGTATTCGGAGATTACGGCGCGCTCGCCGTCGATGTCGCCCCATACTAGGATTGTATAGACGCCCCCTCTACGGTATTTCTTTAACACATCGTTGATGTTCGCGGTAACTGAAAAAGATTCATCACTGACTTCCAACTTAGATGCCGTAATCCATGGCACGAAAATTGTCTGCTCTTTTCGACTCTTACTAGCGTCGTATGCTTCTTGCCAGAGGTCATGCGCTTCATCATGCGATTGCGCGGGAGGCGCATCGGCAGGAACGTCATGCGGGTCAGGACATGGGTTGTATGTCTTCGGATACGCCGTTTGCGGATAGCGCCAGCCGCGCTTCAATGGCGGTCTCAAAGCGGCTACTTGAATCCCTAAGTCATAGCAGTAAGTCCTTGAAACCTGTCCTCTTGTAAGTTCGCTTGGTGGCGGATCATAGTAGATTTGTATGCCCAAATCCCTTTCGTCACCGAACTCTACGCCATTCTTAACTATCCCCTCAAGAGAAATTCGCCCATTCTCAATAACTGGCAGCTTGTCGTATTCCACATAGTCGCCCTTGAAGTGCTGGTAAATCTGGAAATTGTAACTGTCCCATGCCAAGCCGATATTCACCTTCCTATGTACTTTATTCAAGATATTGCGCCTGTGTCCCGGGCTTATCAGCAATCCTGCCATTGCTTGATCAATCTCTCGCTTGGCAGACTTGTTCGCTGCGTACCCGTCGCTTGCCTTGATGCAGTAGTCACTGCCGCTGCCATTCTCTCCATTGGACTGATAGCCGCCCGTCAAACTGTAACGCATGTAAGGCTTCAATCCATCCATGCCTCAATGCGACGAGAAACAATTCGCCAGCGATGATTCAGCATGTAACTGAGCGGCGATGTTGTCGCCCAATTCGACGGGCGATACACCCGCCTTCTTCCTTTCGGCGTTGATTAGCGCCAGCATGTACTGCTTTTCTGTCAAGTGCCGCAGGTGCGGGCTTGAACTGTCGCCGCTTTTTGTTTCGGGCGTGCGTGCGTGCGCAGGGGGCGGTGTGTTGGTCGCAGCACCAGTGGGGGTATTAGAGGCTATCGGCCCGATTATTAATCGGGGGGTGGTTGGCGGGTTGGGGGTGTTGGTTGG
>VXRI01000400.1 GCA_009838595.1 Chloroflexota bacterium
CCATGACACATACTCGGCGCACCAGGGCGTGGAGCACGACGACATGAACATTCTGTGCATGGGCGTGCGGATTATCGGCGAAGAGCTTGTGCGCGAAATCGTGAATGCCTTCGCGAGCGCGGAGTTTTCCGGCGAAGAGCGCCATGTGCGGCGTATGCAGAAGGTATTCGATATGGAAGCTAACTTTGGCGAGTAGCGGGCTTTCCGTACCGGATTAGACAGCTGCCATATCGGGTTGAGGGTGAGCATTCTTCCCGCCTAAAGCCATTTTGAGCGGACTGCCGCAATGAATGGCAGCCCGCTCAATAGGGAGGCTGTATTATGGCCGTGCTAGGCTAGCGCGTCTCGGGAGTTGCGAGCCCTGGACTAGTTCCCATTCAGCTTGGAGTAGCGGCGGAGGAACGGCGGCAGGTCGAGTTTTCCAGTGTCGTTCGCCATCGCTTCGAGCAGCATATTGGCGTAGCCGGCGTCGGTTTCCTTGTTTTCTCCGGGGTGCTCAAAGCCGGTGGCTATGATGGTGATCTTGATCTCGTTCTCCATCTTCATGTCGGTGGACATTCCGAAGATGATGTTGCAGTCTGGGTCAACAACGCGCTGTATGACCTCTGCCGACTCATGCAGCTCGTTGAGCTTGAGGTCGCTGCCGCCGGTAATGTTGAACAGCACGCCCCGCGCGCCTTCGATAGACACGTCCAAAAGCGGGTTGGTGATAGCCGTCTGTGCGGCGTTCCGTGCGCGATGCTCGCCAACACCCCAACCGATCGACATCCACGCGGGACCGGAATCTTGCATGATGGACTGCACATCGGCGAAGTCGAGGTTAATCTCACCCGGTACTGTTATCAGCTCGGCGATGGATTGTACGCCCATTCGCAGCACATCGTCCGCCATTAGGAACGCGTTCTGCGCCGTGATTTCTTCTTCGCAGATGACATGCAGGCGCTCGTTCGGAATGACGAGCAGTGTGTCCACCTGATTCTTGAGGCGCTGTATGCCCGCCTCTGCGGAGTCTGCGCGGCGCTTGCCCTCGAATGCGAACGGGAGCGTTACGACCCCTACGGTCAGCGCGCCCGTCTCGCGTGCGATTTCGGCAATTACTGGTGCTGCGCCGGTGCCGGTGCCGCCGCCCATGCCCGCCGCGATGAATACCATATCCGCGTCTCGTATCACGTCGTAGAGTTCTTCGCGGCTCTCTTCTGCGGACTTCATGCCGATGTCAGGGTTGCCGCCCACGCCCTTGCCCATGGTCAAGCCGTCGCCGATGCGCAACTTCAGCGGCACATCGCAGGTAACGAGCGCCTGTGCGTCGGTATTGACGACCATGTACTCGACTGAAGGCACGCGCTCACGGAACATCCGCGATACGGCGTTGGAGCCACCGCCGCCGACGCCGATGACTTTGATACGCGCCATGCCGTCCATTTCCCTTACATAATCGAGCTCTCTGACTGCTGTAGCCATTGTTTCCTCCCCTGTGTATCTTCGTCTTTGAAGCGTTTGATTTTGATTCGAATCCTGAGTAATCGGTCCAGAATTATCTCTTGAATATGCTGAGAATCCCGCCCCTCCTCTGACTTCCGCTGCCTTCCTTATGACCGTTGCCGTTTACGGCGAACTCTCTCTGCGGGCGGCGGCGCTTCTGTTCGCCGATGGCTTGAGGCTTAGGCTCTTCGTCGTACTGCGCCGCAGCCCATACAAGGATTCCGGCAGCGGTGCTTGCCATCGGGGTTCGCAGTTCGCGCGGCATTCCGAGATACGGCGGCGGCGCGCCAACCCTTACATCGGCGCCTGTGCTCATCTTGAACACTTCGTGAAAGCCATCAAGTTTAGACGCCCCGCCGGACAGTACGATGCGGTAGTTCGTCAGGTCGTCGATGCCGCCTTCGCGCAGTTTGAGAACGATGAGTTGTATCAGTTCTTGCGTTCGCTCGCGTGTCAGCTGGCATATGTCGTGCAACGAGACATTTGTGGACGCTCTGCCACCGTTGATGGGCAGCGTAACCTCTTCGTGTATCTTGGTCTGGTTCGGCAGGGCGGTCGCCTTCGACACCTTGATTTCCTCTGCGGCTTCGAAAGTGGTGTTGTACACCACGCAGATGTCGTTGGTGAACTGATAGCCGCCAATCGGAATGACGGACGAATACTGAGTCGTGTCGTACTGGAACACCATCACATCGGTCGTGCCGCCACCGATGTCCACGAGCGCCGCGCCACGGAATCGTTCTTCCTGCGTAAGCACCGATTCGCAGCTGGCAAGCGATTCCAACACCAGCGATTCAATGCGAATACCTGCGCCTTCGACTGCGCGAGTCAACTTGTCCACTTCCCACGACGACGCCTTGACGAGGTGCGTCTCGACATCGACTTGCGAAGTGTGCATGCCCATCGGATCTGATACATCCATCTTGCCGTCTATCGAGTAGGTGTTCGGGATCGCGTGGATGACTTCGCGTCCGGAGTGGTAGCCGTTCGTGCTCTTCCTGACAGAGGAAGGAACTTTTGCAACTTCGTTGTATGTAACGACGCCGTGCTCGCCAACCCAGTCGATGGTGTCCATCCGGCGCTCGTAGGATATGCTGATGCCGGTGATGCCCACAAAGGCGGTGTCTACTTGCATGCCGCTCGCAGATTCAGCCTTGCTGACCGAATTCTTTATAGCGAACCGTGTGGCTTCCTCATCTTCTACGACGCCTTTGCGAACGCCGGTGCATGGAGCCTCACCGTACCCTAGCACTTCTATGCGACCGCCGTGGAGTTTCTTGCCGATGATGGTCAAGACCTTTGAAGTGCCGATGTCGATTGCCGCAAAAATCCTGGAGCTATCCGTTGCTACTCCATACATGTTTGTATCCTTCCTGTACACGTTCACTAGGCTTTGACAGCGAATGGTTTAAGAATCATTATCAATAAAGTTCACAGCCTTTCGGCTATCCGTATGCGAGCGCTGCGACTCCGCGGATTGGCGCGCACTTCCTCGTCCGAAGGCTTGATGACGCGCCGGTTGATGATTCGGACGGTCGGCGTTTTGTCGCAAGCACATTGTGGAACTGACGGTGGGCAAATGCAGTCTGACGCCATGTGCCGGATGGCGTTCTTGACGATGCGGTCTTCGATGGAGTGGTATGTGATGACCACCAAGCGGCCAGCCACGCCCAAAGTATCAACTGCTGCATCCAGCCCTCGCTGTACGTTTCCAAGTTCGTTGTTAACTGCAATGCGTATCGCCTGAAATGTTCTTGTAGCGGGGTTGATTCTGCCCCGCTGCCTTCCAACCGCGCTTAAAACTATGTCCGCCAGCTGCGTTGTCGTCTTTATCGGGCGGTTTCTCACTATTGTTCTGGCGATGCGCCTAGATATTCGTTCTTCTCCGTATCGGTAGATGATGTCCGCCAACTCTTGTTCCTCGTATCGATTGATAATCGTGTCGGCTGTTATGCCCTGCGACTTGTCGAATCTCATATCTAGTGGGGCTTCGTACCGGAAGCTGAAGCCTCGTTCTCCCTTGCCCAACTGCAACGACGATAGCCCCAAATCCAGTAGCAACCCGTCGGCATTCGTAAAGCCCGTTTCAGCCGCAATTTGCGCTACCTCGCTGTAGTTCGCTTGCCTAACTGTGGAGTTGTCGCCGTATCCTCGCATTCGTTCTGCTGCCGTCTCCAAAGCCTCGCTGTCTAAGTCTATGGAAAGGACTCTCGGCGCCGGTTTTGCGGCTTGTAGGATCGCCAGCGAATGGCCTCCTTCGCCTGCGGTGCAGTCTATGTACTTCCCGTTCGTCTTCACTTGCAACGCCGCGAGCACTTTGTCCACCATTACCGGCGTGTGGTAGTGCTTCACGCGCTGCCGTGAGCGAATCGATGCGGTGCTGCTGGCTGCCTGTGCAAGCGTTTGCCTCCTACCTGACTGCCTTCGCTGCAGCGCTCTGTGGTCTGAAAGTTGACCCACATGCTATAATC
>VXRI01000265.1 GCA_009838595.1 Chloroflexota bacterium
TTCCAAAGCGTGCTCGATAGACAGACAGGATGGATAATATGTGTCGTTGTGCCTAATGTGCGTTGTGTTACAATCCCCAGCATGATTATGTCAGATACGAAACTCGATTTTGACGCGATTGTGATAGGCGCAGGCATTTCGGGCTTGTACTTGCTGTATCGGCTGCGGGCATTGGGCTTGCGTGCGCGCGTGTTCGAGAAGGGCACAGACGTCGGCGGCACCTGGTACTGGAACCGCTATCCCGGCGCTCGTTTCGACTCGGAGAGTTATTCCTACGCGTATTCGTTCTCACAGGAGTTGCTGGACGAATGGAATTGGTCGGAGCACTTCGCAGGACAACCCGAGATTTTGCGCTATTTGCAGCATGTCGCGGACAAGTTCGACCTGCGCCGCGACATACAGTTTTCTAGCGCCATCAAGTCTGCGCATTATGACGATGACGCGCGCTGCTGGGACATCGGCATTGCGGATGGCAGGCGCTACAAGAGCCGCTTCCTAATAACCGGCATCGGCAACCTGTCGCATCCCGTCATGCCAAAAATCGATGGCATCGATTCGTTTAAGGGACAGTCGTTCCACACCTCGCGCTGGCCCCATTCACCCATGGACTACGCTGGCAAGCGCGTGGGGATTATCGGTACCGGCGCGTCCGGCGTGCAAGTGATTCAGACCATTTCCCAAAGCGTAGGGCATCTGACGGTATTCCAGCGCAGGCCGAACTGGTGCGCGCCGCTGAACAACGGGCGCATTAAGCCCGACGAGATGGACGAAATCCGTGCAGGCTACGACGAACTGTTCGACCTGTGCTCGCAGACTCGCGCCGGCTTCATCCACACCGCCGACCAGCGCAACACATTCGATGTACCAGAGAAAGAACGCTATGAGTTTTGGGAAGAGTTATATGCCGGTCGCGGATTTGGCATCTGGCAGGGCAATTTCAAGGACATCCTGACCGACCCGAAGGCAAACAAGGCAATATCCGATTTCATCGCGGACAAGATACGCGGCAGGGTCAACGATCCCGTCGTCGCGGAGAAGCTGATTCCCAAAGACCACGGCTTTGGGACACGCCGCGTGCCGCTTGAGACGCACTATTTCGAGTCGTACAACCGCGAGAATGTCGAACTCATCGACATCAACGAGACTCCGATAATCCGAATCACCGAGTGCGGCATTGCGACGATGGACAGATCGTATGAGTTTGACACCATCATATACGCGACGGGTTTCGACGCAGTGTTCGGCGCCTACAATGCGATAGACATTCGCGGTGTGGGCGATCGCAGTTTGAAGGAGCAGTGGTACGAGCAACTGGCGACCTTTTTGGGTATCCAGACGCACAACTTCCCGAATATGTTCATGGTAATGGGACCGCACGCGATACAGGGTAATAATCCGCGTAACATAGAGTACAACGTGGAGTGGATAGCGGGTGTCATTCAGCATATGACCGAGCACGGCTACACTCGCGCCGAGCCAAGCCTAGAATCACAAGCCGCTTGGTACAACTACGTCGTAGAGCAAGGCAAAGACCTGCTCATGCGCCAAATTGATTCATGGATGACCGGCGTAAACCGCAACCTAGAGGGCCGCGGGAAGCGCAGGGTAGTCCAATACACAGGCACCATGCAAACCTTCCGAACCCGCTGCGCGGAAGTGGCGGAAAGTGGATATAGGGAACTGAACCTCGAATAGAGCGCAGTTACCAACTCTCGCGCCAAGTTCGTACAGTGAGGGGCGTTTGGTGGCGCTGAATGATGCAACCACTCTGCCAAATAATGACGGATAGCCATTCCCTATTCGCCGCGTAGTTAGAGCAGTTCGGCTGCTAACCGCGCGACCTCTTCGTTTTCTCGCCCTAACCTGTCTTCTTCGTGCGTGGACAGATAGTTTGTCGACTCAGCATCGAAGAACCGCGGCTGCGCGTACTCCCAGCAAGCATACCTGCCTAGTGCGTGTCTGTATCCGCGAAGTGTTTCCCTCTCTATCTCTTCAATGACTATCGGTTCGTATCGTCCATTCACAAGGCGATCGCTTGCCAAAGCCGCGTCATGATATTCGCCGTAGTGTGCGTATTGAAAACACCTATAAAGACAGATTCCTAAGCGCGTTGGCGTTGTAACTTGCGTTGCGTCTCAAAATGCAACGGCAGACCGCCGTTGACACTTTTTGCCATCGTCCGTAGCATGTGTGGGTGCTGTCGGCAAAGATTGCTCGACACTTCGCATTGAAAAATGGGAGCATATCGAACCAGATGGATTACGGAATAGGCATACCTTCGTATATTGACGCCTGGCGTGAGGTGAAGGCGGCGGAAGAAGCGGGATTTACGCACGCTTGGTTCTTCGATTCGCAACTCATATACTCGGATGTTTGGGCGACGATGGCGCTGGCTGCACAGAGCACATCGCACATCAAGTTGGGCACTCTGGTCTCGATTCCTAGCAACAGGCTCGCGCCGGTTACCGCGGCGGCAGCGGCGTCAATCAACAAGATTGCGCCAGGGAGGGTCATCGTCGGGCTTGGCACCGGCTATACGGGCAGGAACACAATGGGTCTGCCCGCACTGACAATGAACGCATTCGAGGAATACGCAAGGCAAGTTAAGGGCTTGCTCAATGGCGAGGATGTGTTGCTGCGCGAAGGCAGCCGAGAGCGGTGGATTCGTCTGATACACTCCAAGTCCAATTCCGGGCGCGACGAATTTTTCAATATCGAAGACCGCATACCCGTGATGCTCGCCGCAAACGGGCCGCGCGGGCAGAAGATAACAGGTGAAATATCCGACGGCTGGATAACGACTGCGCGCAGCGCGTCCGTGCCGGATGGCTTGCCTCGCGTGATGGCGGCTGCGGAAGCGACCGGCAACAATTTCGATCGGTTCGATGGAGAAGGCGCAAAGCCGTATGTTACCGTGCTTACAACCTCGTGCGTCCTTAGGCAGGGAGAATCGCTGACAAGCGAGCGCGTAGTCAGGAACGTCGGACCGACGCTGCTACCGGGCATCCACGCGATGTGGGAACGCGACTTTGGACCGGGGTCGAATCTAGGAATGAGCAACCCCGGACTGGCACAGGGATATGACCGGTACATACGCGAATATGGCGATAATCGGCCGAACCCTACGCCGGACGACAGGCGATACCTCGATGTTCACGAAGGGCATTATGTGTACCTGAAGGACGGCGAAGAGCGCTTCGTCTCGCCCGAAATGGTCGGACGCACGCTGGCCGGTACTGCGTCCGAAATATGCGAGAAGTTAGACGACCTAGAGGCAATCGGCGTCAACAACGTGGCGCTCGCCGCAGTTGATCGTCAGGCGGCGCGCGACCTTATAGCAGACTTCGGTGAGCAGATTATCCAGCGCCGTCAATAACGACATGAAAAGAATGTCATATCAACGATTGATAATAGGCATTTATCATCGTAAGACACCCATCAAGCACAACACACGGAGAGTAAGAAATGGCAGACAAGCAGCCCAACATAATCCTTATAATGTCCGACGACCTTGGCTATGAAGTCATCGGCGCAAACGGCGGCACTTCATATGCCACGCCCCGACTCGACCGCATGGCGGAGGAAGGCATGCGTTTCACAGAAGCGCATGTGATGCCGCTTTGCACGCCTTCCCGCCTAGCTCTTATGACAGGCAAGTACAACTTCCGCAACTATATCGGTTTCGGTCTGATTAAGCCCGACGAAGTAACATTCGGGCACCTTTTCTCGGACGCCGGCTACAACACCTGCATTGCCGGCAAGTGGCAACTGTACTCATACAACCCTCCCGACGAATCGCCCGAGATGCGCAACAAAGGTCAGCAGATCGAAGATGCTGGCTTTGACGAGTTTTCCGTCTGGCACGCTCACCACACTGATCAAAAGGGTTCGCGCTTCAAGAACCCAATCATCTACGAAAACGGTAAATACCGCGACGACACCGAAGGCAA
>VXRI01000415.1 GCA_009838595.1 Chloroflexota bacterium
GCCTAGAACACGACGACACATTCTTGATGCTCGGTACGCGCAACGGCAAAATCAAGCGCATCGCGCTCAGCAGTATCGGCAACATTCGCCCGTCCGGACTCATAATAATGAATATGAACTCCGGACCACCCGACGAACTTGTCGGCACATGTCTCGCAAAGATAGAAGACGACGTGGTGATGGTGTCCGAGCAGGGCATGGCGATTCGCTTCTCGGTGGAAAACGCGCCGCAGCGGCAGCGCAACTCAGGCGGAGTGAAAGGCATGCAGCTTCGCGATGGAGACCGCGTCATCGCGATGTCTATCATCCCGGACAGCGGAGACAGCAAACTGCTTGTCATTAGCAAGAGAGGCTTCGGCAAACTCACTCCCGTCAGCAAATACAGGCGTCAGGGCAGGGGCGGCTACGGCTTAACGACATTCGACATCCAACCCCGCAAGACCGGCCCTGTTGCCGTTGCTGAAGTAGTGGACGACAGCAAAGAGCTATATCTGGTGTCCGAGCAGGCGCAAGTCTTGCGAACCAACCTGTCCGAAATCACGACTACCATCGGCAGAAAGACCAAAGGCGTAACGATATTCAAGCTAGACAAGGGCGACTCCGTAGCATCAATAGCTTGCGTAGGCGACCTAGCCGAAAATGGTGCCAGCGCCACCCGCAACGGCAAGGCGAACGCAGAGAACACCACCGACACAACGGCAGCAAAACCCGCACCCGCTGTGCAAAGCGGCGCTGCTAAAGGCTTGGGCAACGGCACCGCAAAGAATGCGAAGCCGAAAAACCGGCAGCTCTCGCTAGACGATGTTGAGCAAGCCGACAACGAATAGCGGCGAGGCACTGAATTGAAATAACGACACAAAAACAGCCCCCTTCGCAATTGCTGAAGGGGGCTGTTATTTTTCGACCGAATTAGTCCTGTGTGTTCCTTCCCATTTGCGGTGAAGGCTAGGCTAGGTTGGGGATAGCGAGAACGCCACTCACTCCGATTCCACCTTACGCACCACTCGGTCAAGCTTCCCACGCAAGTCCGAGCGCAACACCTGATCCGGCGTAATAGCGACCACACCTTCTCGCTCGCCGTCCCAAGTCTCCACGACAACTCGCTCTCCGACTACGAGTTTTAGTTCGCCGGCGTCAAAGAACTGCACTTTGTCAGATGGCTTGAATTGTACGCCGGTGAGTTTGGGCATGGTCAGGTCTCCGGTCTGGGTAAAGTGGGAACGGCATTTGTGATCTGCTTTGCAAAAGTATAGGCGGTTTACCGTCGCTATTCGTCGGCTTGCGCCACGGGTAACTGCCCTTCCAATTCAGGCATGCGCAGCATCAAACCTTCGATACACAGACGCGCGTTGACATTGCTTTCCAGCATTGCAGTGGTCTCTTGTACGGCGCGGATGGCGGTTACTATTTGCCGAGATGCGCACGCTGACGCCGCTGCCTGCAAGGTGGCTAACCGCGATAGGTTCAGTACGAGGTCCTCGTTGTTTTCGTTTACCACTAGCACATCGCGCCACCAGCCTAGCCAGAGCTGCATCTCGTCATAGACCGCGTCGCGGCTGCGACCGAACGACAGTGCCATTCGCTCTGCATACTTGAACTTGTTCGCTAAGTCGCTGTTCAATACCGCTTCGATTTCGTCCAATCGCTCATTGCGGTTGGCCAGCACCTGCGGGTCTGCCGCCGCCTGCAATGCCCAGCCCAGTCTCCCGGCGGAAATCCGCGCAATATCAGTCGTGCCGTCAGGCGTCAGATCAAAGCGACGGTCGAGTTCGCTTTGCACTATGGACATTGGCAACGGGCGCAATTGCAACACTTGACAGCGCGACAGGATTGTCGGCAGTATGCCGCCGACTTGCGGCACTGCGTCCAGCATCACAGCTATCCGATCTTGCTCGCGCTCGGCGTTGTAGGCGACCGCCCCTGCTGATTCGTCCGCCGTGTTCTCTCGCACTTCGGAGGCGAGCAGCACGAATATCACATCGTCCGGCGGCTCTTCCAGCATCTTCAGCAGCGCGTTCGCCGCTTCCTGCGTGAAATTGTCCGCATCTTCGATGATGAACACGCGTCGTCGTCCCTCGTATGGCTTCAGTATCGCATCGCCCTGCAACTCGCGTATCTGATCGACGCTAATTGCCGTGCGCCTTGTCGTTCCATCCTGCGAAATCACGCGCACATCGGCGTGCAAAGCGTCCGTGATGCGACGGCACTGCCGGCATTCCCCGCAGGGCTTGCTGCCGGCATCGTCCGCCGTGCAATTCGCCAGCCGCGCAATGTCCATCGCCAGTGTCATCTTGCCAACATGCGCCGGGCCCGCCAACAGCCAAGCATGCGCAAACCTCCCGTCCCGCGCACTGCGAGCGAGCGTATCCACCGCCTTCTCATGCCCAACCGTCCGCCAACCGGCAGTCGTTATAGTCGATGAAGTAGTCATACGCTCATGCTAACAGGATGAACGGGATAGGCAATATGTATCGCAGCGACTGACAGACTGAAATCTTGAAATACTGACTTACCACGTCCGTCCGTCCGTTCATGTATCGTTCATGTATAATGGAATCAGGTTCCCTCTAGGAGGATATTACAATGAGACAAAGAAACTACGGACGAGACTTTGAACTGACCTTCCGCATGGGCTTCACGCTGCTGTTGCTCGCACTTGTCTATGTGTTCTTTCTTGGACTGCTGATGTTCGCTGGCATCCCGTGGGAGTTCGTGCTGATACTGGCAATCGGTATGGCGTTCTTCCAGTACTTTATGTCCGACAAGCTCGTGCTTGCGACAACCGGCGCGAAAGAGGTTAGCGCAGAAGAAGAGCCACGCCTGCATGCCACGGTCGAGCGGCTGGCGGCTATCGCGGACATTCCGAAGCCCAAGAAGATCGCGGTTATGGAGACCCATGTTCCCAATGCATTCGCTACCGGACGTAACCCGAAGAACGCCGTCATCGCGGTAACGCGTGGGCTGATGTCACGGCTTAACGAGCGCGAATTAGAAGCGGTGCTCGGACACGAACTGGCGCATGTAAAGAACCGTGATGTTATGGTACTCACATGGGCGAGCATCATCGTGATAGCGGCGGGCTTCCTTTTGCAAATGCTATTCTGGATCAGCCTGTTCGGTGGATTAGGCGGCGGTGGCGGTGATCGGCGTGATGCCGGTCAATTTTTCCTCGTGATTATAGCGGTTTATATTGGCACCATCATAGTTTACTTCGTCAGCCAGATGCTTATAATGACGCTGTCGCGCTACCGCGAATTCGCAGCGGACAGAGGCGGCGCGGAGATTACCGGCGCGCCGTTGCAATTGGCGTCCGCTTTGCAGAAGATAAGCAACGACATGTACCGCATACCAGAGAAGGACCTGCGGCAGGTTGAGCATGCCAGCGCGTTCTTCATCGTACCCGCGCTGAAGGGCAATACCATCGCCACGCTGTTCTCCAGCCACCCGTCTGTCGAAGATCGCATCGAACGGCTGCAGAACATGCAACGTAACATAGAGCGCGTGTAGTTAGAAAGAAAGAGACGGTTACCTCCCCGATCCTAATCTTTCCCCATCACGGCGGAATAGACCTACACGATGGCTCGCAACGCCAACCAAGTAGTGCCACAGTCAGCGCTGATACCGCAGGAGTAGTGAATATGCTGTATGGAGAATATCCGCGCAATCAGGCACTTCTGTTCATCAATTACTCCAATGCTTTGCTGTGGTTAGCGTTAAGCTGCTGCCGCGAATACACTGCGGATGCCGCGGACATAGGCAGAGCAGTGTTGTGCGGCGTGCCGTCGCAGCTGACAAGCGCATTTCGCAAGATGAGGATGATGCAGCGGAACTGGAACTTAGAGGCGACGAAAGGGCGTAGCAATGGGGCTATTCAGCACACTGTTCGGGCGTAACAAGCTCAAGAAGCCGGAACGCGAGAAGTTCTTCTCCATCATC
>VXRI01000262.1 GCA_009838595.1 Chloroflexota bacterium
CACGCGGGCGGCGCTGCCCGATGAGCGGGGAAGATTCGGCGACTTTGGCGGCCGCTTTGTGCCGGAGACGCTTATGAGCGCGATCGAAGAGCTCGAGCGCGAGTATGCGGCGGCGCAGAGCGACGAAGATTTTCAAGCGGAAATACAAGCGCTGGCGAAGCACTATGTCGGGCGTCCTACGCCACTGTATTATGCCGAGAACCTCACCGCGGAACTCGGCGGCGCGCAGATATACATCAAACGCGAGGACTTGGCACACACCGGCGCGCACAAGATAAACAACGCGCTCGGGCAGGCGTTGCTCGCCAAGCGAATGGGCAAAAACCGCATCATCGCCGAGACGGGCGCGGGGCAGCACGGCGTCGCCACCGCGACCGTGTGCGCGATGCTCAAGCAAGAGTGCATCGTCTATATGGGCGAAGAGGACATACGCAGGCAGGCGCTTAACGTGTTCCGCATGCGGCTGCTGGGCGCGGAAGTGCGTTCAGTGTCATCCGGCAGCCGCACGCTGAAAGACGCCATCAATGAGTGCATCCGCGATTGGGTTACAAATGTCGAGGACACGCACTATCTCATCGGCAGCGTCGTGGGGCCGCACCCTTACCCGATGATGGTGCGCGATTTCCAGAAGGTGATAGGCGCAGAGGCGCGCGCGCAGCTACTGTCCACAGTCGGCAGGCTGCCGAACTACGCCGTGGCGTGCGTGGGCGGCGGCAGCAACGCCATGGGACTGTTCTACGAGTTTATCGACGACGAGAGCGTGAATCTTGTGGGCGTAGAAGCCGGCGGCGAAGGCGTGAACACGGGCAAGCATTCGTCCACGCTGACATCGGGTAGGGTCGGCGTGCTGCACGGCAGCATGTCCTACTTGCTGCAGGACGACGACGGTCAGGTGCAGGAAGCGCACAGCATATCGGCAGGGCTGGACTACCCAGGCGTAGGACCCGAGCATAGCTGGCTGAACGACACACGCCGCGCCGAGTATGTCAGCGTAACGGACACGGAAGCGCTCGAAGGCTTTGAGTTGATGTGCCGGACGGAGGGCATCATCCCCGCGCTCGAACCGGCGCACGCCGCCTACTATATTTCGCAGCTCGCGCCCACGCTGTCGCCCGACCAAGTCATACTAATGGGCTTAAGCGGCCGCGGCGACAAAGACATGGACACCGTAGCCACCGCGCTCGGCGTCAGCGTACAGTAGTTCACAACCATCCCGTACATCGATATAATCGATATACGGGATGGACACGGTGGGGTATTCTCTCCATAGGGGGATATTGCGGCGCGCAAGGAGCTCAATCGCGTGGATTCCCGCTTCCGCAGAAATGACGAATTGAAAATCACTGCATAGTGCGAATATCGACAGGATAGTGTGAGGATAGGCACATGGCGGAACTAGACGGAATGCGCGTGGCGACGCTTGAGGCACGGATGACCGGAGCGCTGGCGAGCATGATTAGCAAACGCGGCGGCGAGCCGGTGTGCGCTCCCGCGCTGCGAGAAGCCCCGCTAGACTGCGCTGACGATGTACGCTACCTGCTCGACAAGCTGGCGAGCGACAGCCTGGATGTCGTAGTGTTCCAGACGGGCGTTGGCGCGCGCGCGCTGTTCGCAGAGGCAGACAGACAGTCTAGGCTCGACGAACTGCTAGACGCGCTGCGTGGCATTACCACCGTGTGCCGCGGTCCGAAGCCGACCGCCGCGCTGAGACAGGCGAAGGTGCAGGTATCCGCGGGCATCGCCGCGCCGTACACGACGAAGGAACTACTGGACGCGCTCATCGAACTGCCGGTGCGCGGCAAGAGGCTGATGGCGCTGCAATACGGCGAGCGCAACGCCGCGCTTATGTCCGCGCTCCATGATGAGTGCGAGAGCGCGGACGAACTGTGCCTATACGAATGGCAGCTGCCGGACGACACCGCGCCAATGGCATCGCTAATCGACGAGCTGCTGGACGGCACTATGGATGTCATCGCCTTCACCAGCCAAGTGCAAATTCGCCACCTGTACAAAGTCGCAGCGTCGAACGATGTGCAGCAAGCAGAACTGTCGGACGCGCTGAACGAGCAGACTATCGTGTGCGCCGTGGGTCCCACCTGCGCCGCCGCGCTCGCCGATGTGGGAGTCACCACCGACACGCAGCCCGAATATCCCAAGATGGGGCACATGGTCAACGCGCTGGCGCAATATGTGAGTGAGACGAAGGTGGCGGTCAGCCCTCGTTAATCTCTCAGCCTCTACCTAAACACCTCCGCGTTGTCTTGCGCCTGAAAGCCTAGCGCTTCCCACGCTCGCGGCGTGTCGTATATCTTCCAGGTGTTTGCGGATGCGCCGTAGAAGATGTCGAAGCCGATGTCCTGCGCTTCTATGCAGGCTTCGACCATACCGGCGATGTCCCGATGGCTGAAGAAGCTTACGAGGCTGCGCGCGTCGGAGCCGGGGCGGTCGTCGGGGCTTGTCGTGCCGAAGCGGATACAGATGACGCTGATGCCATGGTCTTCGTAGAAGTAGCGTCCCAGCGCCTCGCCGAATATCTTACTTACGGCATAAGGTCCATCCGGCCTGTCCGGCATGTCGTGAGTAATCAGCGGCACGGCGTCAGGCTCTAGCTCGCCGTAATCGCCCTCCGCTATCGCCTTGTACGGCTGGTCGCGCTCATACATGCCGACCACATGCATAGAGCTGAAGAATATGATGCGGCTCATGCCCGCGCGCCGCGCAGCCTCGAACACATTCGCGGTCGCAATAACATTGTCCGGCATCAGCAAGTCCCAGCCAATATCCGGCGTGTGGCGCGGCTCGGCGGCGAGATGAACAACCACATCCTTGCCCTCAAACGCGGGCGCTATGGCGTCTAGGTCAGTCAAGTCGGCAGTAATCGAATCCAAGCCTTCAAGCGGCACGCGGTCAATGCCGCTGAACTCGTACTTCTCTCCCAGATGGTCGCGCAGCACCTTGCCTATCCTGCCGCCGAACCCCGTAACCAAGACTTTCTTCTTGTCAGGCATGTCCTTCTTTCCTCCACAGAGTTGATATGATTGCGGCATTTTATCATGGGAATGCAGCGCATGAAGCGGCGAACACGCGCCGCGAACAATCTCTTGTCGCCGCAAACGCCAAGCATTTATCATTCTAAATCCCTGTTAAGTCCCAGTTAATCGCTGGGATTTTTTGCTTTTGGAAGACATTGCTTGAACCCTATCACGCGGAGAGAATGATTCATTGCTGAACGCCATTATCACAGAAGAGAGTCGAATTATCCGATTTGGACTGAAGAGAGCGTTGAAAGAAACCAATGTCGCCGAGGTTATAGGCGATTACGCGAGTGTAGCCGATATGCTTCCCCACCTGAGCCGCCTCAAGCCCGATGTCGTCATTCTGGGCGAGAGCGGGAATATCCTCAACAGATGCCTTGCCTGTTACGAGATACAAAGCGTCTGTCCGACTGCCAAGATTCTCACTCTGACCGAGGAGCATCAGGACGACGAACTGCGCCATCTCATCTTGTCGGGCGCGTCGGGCGGCATATCCACAAGAGCGGGCGGCGCGGAACTGGTCAAGAGTGTGGGGATAGTCGCCAACGGCGGCATGGACTTCGACTCCGATGCGCTCAAGCGATTGATGGGAAGGGTGCCGCGACAGGTTCAAAGCGACAAACCTGCCGCGCTTGACGCGCTCACGGAGCGGGAACGCGCGATTATGACCTTGGTGGCACAAGACTACACCAACGAAGAAATTGGACAGAGACTAAATCTGTCTAAGTTCACTGTCAGAAATAGCATCGTCGAGATGAGAAGCAAGCTGAATATCAAATCGAAAACCGGACTGGCGGTATTTGCGGTTCAACATGGATTATTGGATGTTCCTAGAATTATTCGGGGCGTTGAGGACTCTTCTCCATAGGCAGACCGAGAGACGGCAGATA
>VXRI01000291.1 GCA_009838595.1 Chloroflexota bacterium
AAATCCTAGTGTGAGGTTGATTATCTGCCTCACAAATTGAGATTACCACTAGCGTGTCCTCAAATTCATATTTGTCAACGCGATAGACAATCCACCAATTCTCATCGACATAGACCGGCACGCTGCGCCCACTGCCGAAGTCCATATACACTATAGTCTCGTTGTCCACCTCTGGCATCACCGATAGTTGGACGATTATGCCATTCAAGGCATGGAAATCGCCTTCGTTTCGCTCTCGTAGCTGGTTCAGAAAAGAATTGGCTCTGTCTGTATATCGAATTCGCACTAGATGCTTCGCTCTGGGCAACAACTTACGGCTCTGAGACGCCAGAGTAAAGTATGGCGAATAAGCTCAATGGTTTCCAAGGTTGGGAAAGGTTTCTACAAGTCCAAAATTCCGAACCCATGACCGAGACTATCAGTGCTATGACGAAACGCGAAAACGACGAATGGTGCCCATATCGAACGCCATTCATATTGCACCGTAGATGTAGTGATTACTGGAAACACACAGATTTCAGAATCTGCAACCATTAAGCGAGTGTCGCCTATCTTGCCCGTACCTCTGCGCTGAACTCTGCCGTTACGGATGTGCTTGGGGTTGCGACCGCAACCGAACCGTAGAGCGGTCAACGGCGTTTCCATGTGTCCACCAGAGCCTCGCCGTCTTCGTCGCTCACGCCCCACATCTTGAAGTGGATGCGGATGTCGTCGTACACCAACCTGTCCGACGGCGGCGGGTTCGGGTCGCGGTACGCCTCGACGCTGACGTCCATCCATTCGAGCGGGCGCTCTTCTTCTTGCGCGACGCGCTCGATCATATTGACCGCGCACGCCGATATGCCGCCGAGGAATAGCTCGCCCGCGCCAATCTCCTCACCGCCGGAGTCGTCGGCGACCCAGTGATGGTTGCGCGCGTTGCATATCGCGCGCCCAAGCGTGCCGGTGCTGTAACTTCGTACGGCGTAAGTCAGACTCAGTTCCGTCATAACGAACCTCCCTCTGCGTATCCACTTCTATCGCGTTAATCTTATCGACAGTATCTGCGAGTGATTATACTCTACCGCGTCGATTATGCCATCCTTAACATATGGCGCGGCGTCAGCGCCCATAGCAGGCGGGCGCGTTCCGGCATGTTCGCAGAGTCAATCGACAGTTTGCAAAGCGCGCCCTTCTTGATCTTGATGATGTCAGCGATGCTGCCGGTGAGCGCGTAGGCGACAAGGTTGCTAAGGTGCGGCTCGTGCCCGACGACCATCACATCGGCGATGGCGGAGTGATACGCGGCAATCTCGTGAAGAATCTCGTTCGGGTGCGATTCAGGCACAAGGGCAGTAGACGACACCTTACGCGGCGGCGATTCCAGACCATGCTGCACAATGTCAGCCGTCTGCGCGGCGCGCGCAAGCGGGCTGGTGATAATTACATCCGGCGCGATGCCAATGGCGTTCATCCCCGCAACTTGCCGGCGCATGCGGTCAATGCCCCTGCCGGTGAGCGGACGCAAATCGTCGTCCGGGTATTCGCGGCTATCGCGGTCGGCAGCGATGCCGTGCCTGAGTATATAGAGGTTCATGGAGCGTTCCCTGGGCTAACTAGGGCTGACGGGGATGCAGGGGCTCCCGCGCTTCGACGGTCTCGGCAGGCTTGTCGTGAGCAACGGATTCACAGTTCTGCCCTCCGGAGCAGACCTTCACTTTGAGGCGGATGCCTTCGTGCTGCTGGACGTGCTTGATGCTGCTCATGCTCTCTTTGCCGCAATGATATCCAGTCTGCGGAACCGGTGCTGATAGGGATTGCGTCCTCTTGCATCGATGTATTCTCTAATCTCTATCATTAGCGAAAAGCAACATCTCCACCGGGAACGTTGAAAGCAAGGGCTAGGTATTCTTACTCCGCGCGGCGCACCCCGATAGTCGCCTGGATGTCGTTGACCTTCAGCGTCTCGGCATAGGCGTCAGCAGCAGGCGGCTGGCTTACGAGCTCCTGCGTCAAGGTCTCCTGCCGGATGTAGTCGCTGTGAGCGGCGATTACGGCGTCCAGCTCAGGGCTACTTTCGTAGTATGTGACGATATGGTCCGCGATGTCGAAGTCGGCGGAGCGGCGCATGTTCTGTATGCCGTGCACAAGCTCGCGCGCGTCGCCTTCGAGCCGCAGCGCAGGCGTTATTTCGGTTGATATTGCGACCGAATAGCCCCTGTCCTCCTCAGCCGCGAACCCTTCCGGCGCGATTGGCTCGGTCAGTATGTCGAAGTACCCGTCATCCGCCCGATCGTCGTCCTGCACGAGATACTCCGCGCTGGGTGGCAGCGCAGCCCATCCGCCGTTCTCCGGCAGCGGGTCTGGCCCCAATTCTATCGGCGGCAGCGCGTCGTCCTTGGACGGCAGCACGACCTTGCGGCGGCGCCTCACGCTGGCGACCACCTCGCGCGGGTCTAACGTAGCAAGCCCTTCTGAAATCTCGCGCAGGCGCGGTCCGTACTTAGGTCCCAGGACACGCATGTTCGGCGACACCTTCCAGTCCCAGAAGTGGATATCGCCCATGCCTCCACTGTCGTAGATTACCTCCACATCCTTGACATTCAGCTCTTCCTTGAGCTGGGCAGCGAGCGTTTCCACTATCGTCTTGTCGGACTCACCGGACACCAGCACTTTCATGGTCTGCACGGGCTGGCGCACCTTGATGCCCACTTTCTGCCGCGCTGCGCGCCCCATGCTTGAGAGCTGCATTATCATGCGAGTTGCGCGTGACAGGCTTTCATCTATCAACGATTCGTCCGCGACAGGGAAGTCATCCAGATGGATGCTTTCTTTCCTTTGGCCGTTAGTCAGGTTGCCGTACATCTGCTCGGTCATGAACGGCATCACCGGCGCGACGAGCTTTATCAGCGTGAGCAAGCATTCGTACAGCGTGGCGTATGCGCCGTGCTTGTCGGCGTCCGCGTTCTCGGCGAGGATGCCCGCCTTCCAGAAGCGGCGGCGGCTGCGGCGCACATACCAGTTCGACAGGTATTCTACGAAGCCCTCGACATGGCGCGCCGCCCGATCCGGGTCAAAGTTCTCGAAAGCATCCGTTACTTCCCTGACAAGCTGGTTCAGCTCAGACAGTATCCAACGGTCTAATTCGGCGCGCTCGGATATGGGCGGCGGTTCTGCAGTTGCGTCGTAACGGTCGATGTTCGCGTATGTTACGAAGAACGAATACACATTCCACAGCGGGATTATGAAACGACGGCGCACCTCGTCAGCCGAGCGGAAGCCGAAGTTGATGTTCAGAGCAGGGTTCTGGCGCAAAAACACCCAGCGCATCGCGTCCACGCCCATGCGCTCGGCGGCGTCCTCGAACCAGATGGCGTTACCCTTGCTCTTATGCATCTCCTCGCCCTTGTCGTCGCGCATCAGGGCGTAGCTGAAGACTGACTTGAACGGTGCGGTGTTTTCCAGCACGGTGCTCATAGTGAGCAGCGAATAAAACCAGTTGCGGAACTGTCCGGGGAAGCTCTCGGAAATCCAGTCTGCGGGGAACCACTTGCGCCAGTAGTCCTTGTCGTGGCGATACTGGATAGTGGAGAACGACACGATGCCCGCATCTAGCCAGGCGTTGCCAACATCTTCGATGCGGCTAACCGTCGCGCCGCACCTGTCGCAGCGAATCTTCACCGAATCAACCCAAGGGCGATGCGGCGAATTGCCGGCGAATTCATCCCAGCCTTCTACGGCGCGGCACTGCAGCTCAGTCTCGCTGCCGATGACATCGAACCAGCCGCACTC
Source organism: Chloroflexota bacterium (assembly GCA_009838595.1). GTDB lineage: Bacteria > Chloroflexota > Dehalococcoidia > Lucifugimonadales > JADFKI01 > Bin90. The sequence goes on from VXRI01000291.1 coordinate 3,772, forward strand.
AGCGCACTTGTAGATGGGCAACGCTAAGCCATAGTAACGCTTTTTGGAAATCATCCAGTCATCCATATTCCGCAGCCAGTCGAGTTCGCGCGCGTAGCCGAACTCCGGCACCCAGCGGATGT
>VXRI01000270.1 GCA_009838595.1 Chloroflexota bacterium
CACGCCTCCGGCCAACCGAACCCTCGCCGTCGTGGCCGCTAGCGCCGACACCACAGACGACCTCATCTACTTGGCAAACGAGATTTCAGAGCGACCGGACGCGCGCGAAATGGACGTGCTGCTCTCCACCGGCGAGTTGGTGTCCTGCACACTGATGGCGATGGCGCTGCGCTCTATGGGCTACGCGTCCGTCAGCCTGAGCGGCGCGCAAGCCGGCATTCGCACCGATTCCAGTCACGGCAGAGCGCGCATCGCGGGCGTGTCACCGGAGCGCATTATCGGCGAAGTGGATGCAGGCAACATCGTCATTGTCGCGGGCTTTCAGGGCATCACCGAAGACTTGGACATCACCACGCTTGGTCGTGGTGGCTCCGACACGACCGCAGTGGCGATCGCGGCGGGCGTCGAGGCGGACCGCTGTGAGGTCTATACCGATGTGGACGGCATCTATACGGCGGACCCGCGTCTCGTATCGACCGCGAGAAAGTTGGACGAAGTGGGCTTCGAGGAAATGCTCGAGCTTGCGAGCTACGGCGCGAAGATGAATCCGCGCTCTATCGAAATGGGAATGCACTACAATGTGCCGATACTCGTAGCATCCAGTTTCACGGACGCGGCGGGCACGCTTATTCACGGGGACATCCACGGAGATAGCGAGATGAACAGTAATGTGGGCGAAATACGCAATCGCGTGAGGGGAATCGCGACGGACACGAATGTGGCAAAGATAACGGTGCTCGGTGTCATCGACAGGCCCGGTATCGCGGCGAGCTTGTTCGAGCCGCTCGCCGAAGCCGACATTAGTGTGGATGTCATCGTGCAGAACGCGAGCGTTGATGGCACAACCGATATGACATTCACCGTTACGCGCACCGACCTAGACCGCGCGCTCGATGTTGTTGAACCTGTCATCCGCGAACTTGGCAGCAGAGGCACTATCAGCGACGACACGCTCGCCAAGCTGAGCATCGTAGGTTCCGGTATGCAGGACGCGCCGGGCTATGCCTCGCAGATGTTCCGCGCGCTTGCGGGCAAGGGCATCAACATAGACGCGATTACGACATCCGAGATTCGTATCACCTGCCTTATATCCGAATCTCAGATTGCCGAAGCCGCCTGCGCGCTGCACGACGCCTTCGATTTGGGCCTACCGCGAGAATAGATGCCGCACATATTACAACTGCAACACTGCTGTTTTCGATAGTTGACTGCCCACAGTTGAACGATTTCATGCCTGACCCCCACCTTTCGGTAATCATTCCTGCCTACAACGAGGCGGGGCGGATAGTCGCCACGCTGGGCGCCGTTTCGCAGTACCTCCAACAGCAGCCCTACACAGCGGAGGTCATCACCGTTGACGACGGCAGCGACGACTCGACCGCTGAAATAGTGGAACGTTGGTCTGCTGAACAAGGAGACTTCTGGCTGGAACGCATCGAACACGGCGGCAAGGGTATGGCTGTGCGGCACGGCATGCTCGCGGCGAGCGGCGAATACCGCTTCATGTGCGACGCAGACCTCGCCATGCCGATAAGTCACCTTGCCGACTTTCTGCAACACATGGAATCCGGATACGACATAGTCATCGGCTCTCGGCAGATTGCAGGGGCGAACCGCTACGGAGAATCGCTGTTTCGGCACATGCTCGGGCGCGCGTACAACAAGATGGTGCAGATCATCGCGGTGCGCGGCATCGACGACACGCAGTGCGGGTTCAAATGCTTCAGCGCGGCGGCGGCAGAGACACTGTTCTCGTTGCAGCGCGTCAAAGGTTGGGGCTTCGATGTCGAATTGCTATTTCTTGCGCAGCGGCTAGGCATGCGTGTGCTGGAAATCCCGATAGAGTGGCGGCACGACGCCGACAGCAGGCTTAACCCCGCATCCGCCGGACTCAACATGCTGCGAGATGTGCTTGCCGTGCGCTGGAACAGCCTGCGCGGTAAGTATTCGCAAGGCTATACATATTCGCCTGATGTTGGCAAGGCAGCTTCAGCAACAGCATCGACAGCAACGAACATTAAGGACAATGATGGCGTAGATTCGTACAATGGCGGCATGGCGGAATTAGCAACGGCGTCGTCAGCGAAGCGCATTGCGCCGGACGATGACGCGCCGCGCGGCTACGCGGCTATCGTAGTGCCGACATTCAACGAAGCTGAAAATCTGCCGCTGCTTACGGAGCGTCTATTCGCGCTTCGCGTGCCAGACTTACGGCTGGTCGTAGTGGACGACAATTCGCCTGATGGCACGGCTGAAGTAGCGCGAAGGCTGAATGAGCGGTACGACAACCGCATCGACCTTATCGAACGGCAGTCGAAAGACGGGCTGGGTACGGCGTACAAGGTCGGTTTTCGGCACGCGATAGAGCAGGGCGCGGGCTATATACTGCAGATGGACGCCGATCTGTCGCACGCGCCGGAGTACATACCGGGCTTCCTTAAGACGCTGCAACAATCGGATGTGGTGGTTGGCTCACGCTACACGCAGGGCGGCGGTGTTGACAAAAATTGGCGGTTTCGCAGGCACTTACTCAGCTCGCTCGCGAATTACGGCATACGCGCCGTCGTAGGACTGAAGGTCAGGGACGCTACGACAGGCTTCAAGGCGTTCAGAGCGGACGCCTTGAACGCGCTAAACTTCAATGAGTTTCGCTGTAAAGGGTTCGGATTTCAGGCGGAAGTGGCGTATGCCTGCCAGCGCAGAGATTACCGCGTCGTCGAGCATCCCATCACATTCTACGACCGCGCTCACGGCGAATCCAAGCTATCGATGGGCATAATCATGGAGGCGCTTTGGCGGCTTTTCCTCTTGAGATGGCGAAGGAAAGCGTGAAGAATCACCGTCTCGAAACATGCCGTATTATTGCGAAAAAATAGGCGGAAAAAGCCTTTAACTCATTTACAATAGTGCATCTAATTACCTTAAATGCAAAAGACTTTGACTGAATAGAGGACTAAACGAAAATGCAAACACTGGTTGATAAGAACAAGGAAAAAGTACGGCGCGACCGGGCGAAGAAGGCTGTCGCGCTGGCGATGCACAGCAACTGGGACGATGCCGCCAAGATGAACAGCGCCATTCTCAAGGACTTTCCAAAAGACCTTGAGGCGCAGAACCGGCTGGGCAAGGCGCTCAGCGAACTTGGGCGCAACCGCGAGGCACGCGAGGCGTTTCAGCGCGCGCTGGAAATATCGCCGCACAACAGCATTGCCCGCAAGAACCTAGACCGGCTGATGAGCCTAGGCGACCAGGATATCTTGCCGCAATCGAGGGACAGCGTAGAAGCGGCGCCAAAAGTGTTCATTGAAGAGAGCGGTAAGGCAACCACGACATCACTTGTCAGGCTCGCGCCGTCCAACAATCTGCTGAAACTATCGCCGGGACGCCGCGTCAGCTTGGATATAGAAAACGGGCGGGCAAGGGTGCTGAACGCCGCCGGCGAGTATGTCGGCAGCGTGGAGCCGAGGCTCGCCGCGCGTTTGCTGCGTCTCGTGCGCGGCGGCAACCAGTACGAGGCGGCAGTTACAAGCGCAGGCGCAAACGAACTGACCATCATGATTCGCGAGACTTTCAAACATCCTTCGCAGGCGGGCATCGTGTCGTTCCCGTCGCGCGCCGGCTCAAACTACCGCGTCTATGTACCGGGCAGCATGCTGGCATATGGCGAAGACGACTCGGAAGTCGGCTCGCTAGGGCGTCGTATGATCAAAGACTGGTCCGACGACGACACCGAGCCAGGCGATGACGAAGCGTTCGCGCCAGTCATCCACCGCATCATCAACTCCAGCGACGATGACGATGACGAATTTCTAGACGACGAGGATTATTAACCGTTGGTGCTAGTTGGAATCAGAGGGTGAATTGAGCAATAGAAAGTCTGACTCTGCT
>VXRI01000247.1 GCA_009838595.1 Chloroflexota bacterium
CTCCAACGCATACCCCCACTCACACACCCACGCCGACCAACACCGCCACGCCAACGGCTACTCACACACCTACCCCCACGCCGACTGCGACGCCGATACAACCCAACGCGCCTACGCCCACGGATACTCCAACGCCCACGCCTACCGCAACCGCGTCTTCGGGATGCAGCGTGCATTCTCTCGGCGTTCTGTCCGGCACGGTAACGCGCAACGGCAGCTGGAGCAGTTCTTGCGCTTCGGTCAATCGGACCGGCAAGTACGCCAAATACTACTCATTCAACCTGAGCGCCAGCGCGCCGGTCACCATAGACCTGACATCCGCAACCGACCCGTACCTGTTCTTGCTGTCCGGCAATGGCACGAGCGGAAGCGTCATCGCGGAAAACGATGACATCGATACCGGCGCGAGGAATTACAACTCGCGCATATCTCAGACATTACAGGCGGGCAGCTACACCATAGAAGCCACGACCTATAGCCCTAGAGCCACAGGACAGTTCACGCTGACCATACAGGGGCCTCCTCCAACGGCGACTCCGAGGCGCACGCCAACAGCAGTGGCAACAGCGACGCCCACGCCAACTGCTGCTGCGACAGCAACACATACGCCGACTCCAACGCATACCCCTACCGCAACACATACGCCGGGCCCCACTGCCTCACTGTCGCCGGATCCTGCGAGTGTGCACTTTCGCAGGAATGGTACCGAGTGGCATAGATTCACAGTGAATTCCAATGAGCAGGTGCTCGTAGTGGCTAACCCAAGCGGCACATCTCGCAGGGTTGAGATAAGCAAGTCGCGCCCTTCGCGGAGTTACTGCCCGGCAGAGAACGAGGACGACCATTCCATGACTAATGGCCAGTACATCTACCTCGCCGGTTGTGTGACTGGGACGGGAACCGTGGAACTGCGACGCCATTCGGACCGAAGCGTGCTTCGCACCTACACATTCACAGTCAACAGTTTCACAGCGCCGCTGCCAACACATACGCCGACTGCAACGAATACGCCCAGTCCCGCGCCCACCGCAACCCATACGCCTACTGCCTCATCGACGCCCACTGCCACCTATACGCCTACTGCTACATCAACGCCCACAGCGCAGCCCACCGCAACCCCAACGCCTACCGCGACGGTGATTTCAGGATGCGGCGTAACATCGCTGGGAACGCTGTCCGGCACGGTAACGCGCAACGGAAGCTGGAGCAGTGGCTGCACGACCGACAGGAATATCGTTGCCCGCAATGCCCGGACCGGAACTCGCTACGCCGGATACTACTCGTTCACTCTGAACGGCAGCGTACAGGTTACGATAGAGTTGACATCTGCAACCGACACCTACCTGTTCCTGCTGTCCGGGAATGGCAGGAACGGGAGCGTCATCGAACAGAACGACGACATCGACAGTGACAGCCAGAACTACAACTCCCGCATAGTGGAGACACTGGCTGCGGGCGAGTACACGATATTGGCAACGACCTACGACCTCGCCACGACGGGCGATTTCACGCTTATTTTGACACACACACAGTAACCGTGCAGATAGCCAGGGCATGTCGCCAAGCGGCTCCGGCGCGCCAAGCGGCGTTCCGCCAGACACAGACATAAGGCATCACCTGCCACCGTCGCATTCGCCGTACTCGCAGTTCGCGCCGCAGACAGGCTTGAACGCAAAGTAAGAGCACTTAGAGGGCGTTGACCGCTAGTAACTCCGGAACAGCCTGCCCCATTCCGTTTGCATTGCGGCTTGCACGCGCTTTCTGCCTTTGACTGGCAGCCAGTAGCCGTTGTGGTACAGGTTGGAGGCGGCTATGGCTAGGCTGACGAGCGGCGACCGCGCTATGGCGTTCTCCAGAGGCTTGAAGGGGCCCCAATAGACGGACTTCTGGCCGCTGCTGAAGAGCGTGTTTTCGCCGGCGCTGAAGCCCCAGTCCACGCCGGATATGTCCGCGCCAACGATGTCGATGTCGCGGATGTCGCCGCATCCCAGCCCCATTTCGTGCGCCAGCCGTATGAACCGTATGCCGAGCGGGTCGAAGCCCATCATCTTGGCGGCTACGGCGTCGATGGCGACCTGATCCGCGCTGGCGAGGATGACATTCTTCGCGTGCCAGCGCATCGCGCGGGGGCCGGGTCCGTCTCCTGCGAATGTGCCGTCCGTTACGGCGAAGATGCCGGGGTGTATCCGCTTCTGTATCTGCAGAAGATCAACGAGCGTCTCGTGAATGGCGGAGTGCGTCCAGTGTCGGTTATGATTGAGCAGCCCGCCGAATGCGTTCTTCATCGCGCCTGTGATAGTGGTGAAGACATGCGTCTTCATCGTGGGCAGATGCAGGATGTTCTTGCCGATGAACGCTTCGGGGATGAGGAAGCCGTCCGGGTAGATGCGATCGAGCGCGAGCAGCTCGTCTTGCGGCTGGTAGTCAACCCACTTGGCGTCTTCAAGGTAAAGCGCGTCCAAGCCGTGAGCCTGCTCTACGGTCTTGTGCTTGTTCTTGACCGCGCCTTCTTTCGCGTCCACGACCACAGTGCCGTTGTGCGCCGGAATAAGGCTGTCGTAGCCGTCGGCTTTCAGCGCTCGGATTGCGCCGTCCAACTGCCAAGGCGTCGTAGAGCACGCGGGGTAATAGTGCTGCCAAGATATGTTGATTTTCAGCAGGGTGGCGTAGTCTTTGGGCAGCGTCCGCTCGTAGCCCGCAAGCCGCATTGCCGCGCCGATGTCGTCGAGGACGGTTTCGGGTGTGGTTGGGACGACTGCTACGGTCGGGGTGGTCGGGCGTGTGTTGGAATCGATTAGTGCCGGATTGGATTGGGTCAAGGTTGCTACCAATTGCCTATGCCTTCTTGTAACCTGTTAGAGGGTGTTGTTGGCATACCAACCTGTTCACAGGAGATTTTGTTATGCGTATAATTTTGCGCACATTTCTGATGTTCTGGTTTGGGGTTATTATGTGGTTGGCGGTTGAGTGCAACCAAGACTGTCGCAGCATCTATTCCAGCGAATGTGATATACCTACCGGCGCATGGATATTGGGATTCGTTTGCGCCCTTGCAACCTTCATAGTCTGTATTACCGGCAATTATCCTGATGACAAAAACAGATAATGTGAGACGACTTCATCCGTCCCTTCCCCTTTGATGGGGAAGGGAATTATGGGGATGAGAGCGTCTTTATTCCAAAAAGTCCCTCAGCTTCTTCGAGCGATTCGGATGCCGCAACTTCCGCAGCGCCTTTGCCTCTATCTGGCGGATGCGCTCGCGGGTAACGCCGAAGTCTCTGCCGACTTCTTCGAGCGTGCGGCTGCGGCCGTCTTCTAAGCCGAATCGCAATTGCAGCACGCGCGCCTCGCGCTCGCCTAGCGTTTGCAGCACATCATCGACCTGCTCTTTGAGCAGCTGGTATGACGCCGCTTCTGCCGGCGCGAGCGCGCTGCGGTCTTCGATGAAGTCACCGAGATGGCTGTCCTCTTCCTCGCCGATTGGGGTTTCGAGCGAGACCGGCTCCTGTGAGATTTTCAGGATTTCGCGCACTCGCTCGGGCGTAACTTCCATGCCCAAGCCAATCTCTTCGCTGGTCGGCTCTCTGCCGTATTCCTGCACAAGGCGGCGGCTGACGCGCAGCAACTTGTTGATGGTCTCGACCATGTGCACGGGTATGCGTATGGTGCGCGCCTGGTCCGCGATCGCGCGTGTTATCGCCTGCCGAATCCACCATGTCGCATAAGTGCTGAACTTGTAGCCCTTGCGATAGTCGAACTTTTCGACCGCGCGGATAAGGCCGATGTTGCCTTCTTGAATGAGGTCCAGCAGCGACATGCCCCTGCCGATGTACTTCTTTGCGACGCTGACCACAAGCCGCAGGTTTGCCTCGGCGAGGTGGCGT
>VXRI01000028.1 GCA_009838595.1 Chloroflexota bacterium
ATATTACGCTCGCCGGCGAAAGCGTCCGCGATTTCCTTGCTGACGATTGCTGCCGCCATAGGCAGGTAGCTGCTCACAATGCCCTTTGCCACTGTCATAATGTCCGGCACGACGTCCCAGTGTTCCAGCGCGAACATCTTGCCGGTGCGCCCGAATCCGCAAATCACCTCGTCCGCGATGAGCAGCACACCGTACTTGTCGCATATCCGGCGCAGCATGGGCCAGTATTCGTCACCCGGCACTACCGCGCCTTGCGGTATCGCCACCGGCTCTGCGATGACGGCTGCGACAGTCTGCGGTCCGTGAAATTCGATGAGCCTTTCGACAGCCTCGGCGCAGCGCACTGCACATTCCGACGGCGTTTCATCGGAGCGTTCTGATCTGTAAGGGGTGGGCTGCGGCGCATGAACCATACCCGGGTAAATCGGTTCGTAGTCGTGGCGCGGCTGATATGGGCTGCCGCCGAGCCACAGCACGCCCGCTGTCATGCCGTGGTACGACCCGACCCGGCTTATGACCTTGTATCGACCTGGTTCGCCGGCGCGCTTGTGGTATGCGCGGGCGATCTTCAGAGCGGTCTCGTTCGCCTCGGAGCCACCGCTGACCGGGAACACGCGGGACAGGTTGCCCGGCGCAATCTCTGCGAGTTTCGCCGCGAGTTTTGCCATCGGGACTGTGGTCGTACCTTGCGGGAAGTAGTGCAGACTTGCCATCTGCTCATACGCCGCCTCGCCGATTTCCTCGCGGCCGTAGCCCACATTGACCGAGTTGTAGCCGCCATTGACATCGATCCACGAATTACCTTCGGAATCGATGACGCGCACGCCCTTGCCGCTCTCAATAATCTGCGGTTCACCCTCTTCCGCCATCTGCGTCCAATCGCGGTTGTGCATCCACAAGTATCGCAAAGAAGCCCTGCGCAGGGCTTCGCTGTCGGAAATCGAGGTAGTCATGTGAGTCGCTCCTTGCTGTGTCGTGTGAGGATGGCGCTAGTGTACTCTCAGCAAGGGGGTAAGGCAAGGTGAGTCACGTTGAACCTGCCCAATAGGTGTGATGATAGAGGCGGAAAGAGTAAAAGACGTAAAGGTACGGAAAGTGTGAATACTTTGGAAATACTCTCTGAGATAGATGCTCCGCAGACTGTCCCATTCACACCTACAAATTATGCAACAATGCCTGTGTCCCTTATGAGGAGACATAAAGAATTGCTTTGAACGAATGGTTAAAACTCGTTCAAAAAAAACCTAGACGCTGATACAATTTTCTTGATTGTACTTACGCCGTTAGTCCGCAGATGCGCTCTGCGGACTAGGAGATAGGAGGGAAATAACAATGATGGAAGCCTATTGTCTCAAGTGTCGCGCATCCCGAGAAGTGAAGAACGCCGTAGAAGTAACGCTAAAGAACGGCCGCCCCGCCACACGAGGCAACTGCGCCATCTGCGACGCCTCCGTATTCCGCATAGGCAAAACGACGGCGTAAGGGCGTAATTTAACATGATGTGCAGGATAGGGCGCTACCGGCGCGTACCCCGTTCATATCAGCACGCTGCAAGATGTACCCCTGTCCGTCATCCCATGCCTGCTTAGAACGGCGGTATATGAAGGGATGGGTGTTGGTGTGGCAAGGATGGTTGAGATTGAGCGTAATTCATGCCCCATAGAGAGAAGGACGGGACATCTGAAGCGCCACCAAGTTAGCCTACCCTGCCAATACCTTCCGTAAGTCAATGATTTGATCGCGCAGCAATGCCGCCTTCTCAAACTCTAGCTCTCGGGAGGCGGCTTTCATTTGCGTTTCTAGGTCTTTGATTAGGCGCGTCAGGTCGTCTTTGGGGATGTCGTCGTTGGTGATGTATGGCGTTGTTGCCTCTGAGACCGCCTTCACGCGCTCGGTGATGTCGCGCACATCCTTGCGAATGCCTTGCGGCGTGATGCCATGTTCGCGGTTGTACGCTTCCTGCAGCACGCGCCGCCGTTCCGTCTCGTCGATGGCGCGCTTCATAGAGTCCGTTACCACATCGGCGTACATTATCACGCTGCCTTGTTCGTGCCGCGCCGCCCTGCCGATGGTCTGCACCAGCGCCGTCAGCGAACGCAGGTAGCCTTCCTTGTCCGCATCCAAAATCGCCACCAAACTCACCTCAGGCAGGTCGATGCCCTCTCGCAGCAGGTTGATGCCCACCACCACATCATAAACGCCCAGCCGCAGGTCGCGCAGTATCTCGCTACGTTCGAGCGTGTCTATCTCGGAGTGCAAGTAGTGCACCTTCACGCCCATCTCGCGCAGGTAGTCGGCGAGCTCTTCGGACATGCGCTTAGTGAGCGTGGTTATCAGGCAGCGCTGCCCCTTAGCCACTCGCTCGCGAATCTGGTACAACAGGTCGTCGATTTGCCCGGCGGTGGGCTTGACTTCGACGACCGGGTCGAGCAGACCTGTCGGGCGAATGACCTGCTCTATCATCGCCTGGCTGTGTTCGTGTTCGTATGGTCCCGGCGTTGCGGAAACATAGACCGCTTGGTTCAAGTGATCCTCAAACTCTTCAAAGTTCAGCGGGCGATTGTCCAGCGCGGACGGCAGGCGAAAACCGAATTCGACCAGCGTTTCTTTACGCGATTGGTCGCCGCGGAACATGCCGCGAATCTGCGGCAGCGTCATGTGAGACTCGTCCACGAACAGCAGATAGTCTTCCGGCAGGTAGTCCATCAGCGTGTACGGCGTGCTGCCCGCCTCGCGCCGCGCCAGATGCCGCGAGTAGTTTTCCACGCCCGCGCAGTAGCCGGTCTCCTGCATCATCTCGATGTCGTATCGCGTGCGAGACTCCAGCCGCTCCGCTTCCAGCAGCTTGCCTTGCGCCTTCAGGTCTTTGACACACTGTTCCAACTCGGCTTCGATGTCTTCGATGGCGAGCAGCATCTTTTCCTGCGATGTTACGAAGTGTTTGGCTGGGAATATCTCGATGTCTTCGCGTTCGCCGAGCAGTTCGCCGGTCAGCGGGTCAACCGTGACGATGCGTTCCACTTCGTCGCCCCAGAACTCAATGCGCACGCCGAGTTCTTCGTATGCGGGCAGAATTTCCATCGTGTCGCCGCGAACGCGGAAGTTGCCGCGCGCGAAGTCCATGTCGTTGCGCTCGTACTGCATATCGACGAGCTGGCGGATGAGCAGTCTGCGGTTGCGCATTTCGCCCTTGCGCACATACGCGACGAAACTCTGATATTCTTCCGGCGACCCCAGACCGAATATGCACGACACAGACGCGACGATGAGCGTGTCGCGGCGGGTGAGCAATGCGCGCGTGGCGGCGTGACGCAACTTGTCCAATTCTTCGTTGATGTCCGAATCTTTTTCGATGTAGGTATCGGTGCGTGGCACATACGCTTCGGGCTGATAGTAGTCGTAGTAGCTGACGAAGTATTCGACGGCGTTGTTCGGGAAGAAATCCTTGAACTCGGTGGCGAGCTGCGCGGCGAGCGTCTTGTTGTGCACTATGACGAGCGTAGGCCGTTGTGTCTTTTCGATGATGTTCGCCATCGTAAAAGTCTTGCCGCTGCCCGTAACGCCAAGCAACGTCTGATGTTTCAGCCCCTCATCAATGCCAGCCACCGCCTTAGTAATAGCCTGCGGCTGATCGCCCGTGGGATTGAAGTTAGAAAAAATTTGAAATTCGGGCATGGCTCCCCCACTCGCCTACGGGATCGATGTCCTCTATGATTGCGCTGCCGATACCATTGCAAGGCGCTGCCCTTCCATGGTGGTCAAACCTACGCATGACATTATATTCGTAAAATCTAATTTCGTCCTCAATACTCTGCTGCAGGGCAATCGCATTTTACCGAGTGAGGATTTTCAGCAGATACTTTTCATCCCA
>VXRI01000077.1 GCA_009838595.1 Chloroflexota bacterium
CCAACTAGCATCTCCCTGTGGCTCGACAATCCCACCAGTTGGACAGACCCTCAGGCAGACGAACACGAAAAGCAAGTAATTGTCAATAACATCCGCCGAATCGTATTTACCCGTATTCATCAAGTAGCAGAGCGCCGTATGATTTCTAATCACCGCCCCGAATGGCAAGTTGCCTTCGGGTTCAGTGGAACCGGATCGAGTTTCGATAGGGCGAAGCAGATGGCACAAATCTATAACGCCGCCGCTCCTTCCATATCCTCAGCAATGGACAACATCTCAACCCAACAATTCCTAGACGAGATCATCGGAATCGTCAAGGAAGCAGTTGAAGAAGAAGGAGGTTCAGTATTCGGAATTAGCTAAAATTGGCGAGGCGAGATTCTGGATAGACTGAAAGGAATATACTTATGGAGAATAACTGCACATTCACAATACACGCAAAGCGACAGATGCAGAAGCGAGGGATATTGCCGGTAGAAATAAGCTTCTTAGAAAAATATGCGGAACGGAGAAGAGCGCCTGGCAACGCATTTCAGTATCTCATCACGAAGAGAGGGGCTCAGCAGGCAGTGACAGACGGACGTATATCTCCTCAACTTGCAGATAAACTCGTTAACTGCGTCTATGTCGTAGAGAAGACTTTATCCGTTAGAACAGCGTACAAACAGGAGGGTGGATTTAACGGTATCCGCAGGATATATAAAGGCAAGATAAGCCGTAATATCCAGAAGATGAACGGATACTTCCTTCACGATGCGGCGTAGAAATCCCAAAATGACATAACAAGCGGCGGCGGTATGATTTCCACCGCCGCTTTGCGTCCTACCCCGCATTCACCAGCGCGTTCAGCGCCCTAATTTCCGGCGATTCCGCGTCTGCGTTCTGCCACTCTTGCGCTACTAGCTTTAGCGTGTTCTGCGCTTCGGTCTCGGCGCCGGTGTTGTTCTTGGCGCGCGCGAGCCAGAAGCTGTCGCGCACCGATGTGCGGCGGTTGAGACGCTCTCGCAGCATGTCTTCCGCCTTGTCGTACTGCTCGGCACGGATGTACGCTTCCAATAGCGTGTCCTCGAAGACTTCGCGCTGAGCATGGCTGCCACCAATTCGCGCCAGCTGCGGGAACACCGGCTCCAGATGGCGCGCGGCGTCTTCGTAGCGGTCTTGCGCGAAGGCGCTGATGCCTTTGACGAGCGGCAGCGTTATCTCTTTGGCGAGCGCGTCTCCGTTGGATGCGAGCTCGCGCAGGCGCGTCTTGATTCCGGCGAGCCGCTCTTCGTCTCCGCTTGCGGCGAACGCCAACGCAGCATGGGCGTCTCGGAACGCGGGCCCGGGCGTAACCGCAGCAGGAGACGCCTGCTCGCTGATTTCTTCAACAGGGTAGGGCGGGTTGACGCCGCCGTACATCCGCAGCCGCCACATGAGCGATGCGCTGTCTTGCAACGAGGACGCGCTCTTTTCCACCACTGTCGGACGGATGACATCTTGGTATAGGCTGACGGCGTCGGAGTACTTGCCCTGCGCCAGCTCGAAGAGCGCCTGATGCCAAGACAGGTGGACATGGAAGGGCGCGCGGCGGTCGTAGTCTTTGAGCCAGTTGCCGAGGAAATCGCCGCCGTCCACGGCGTTGCCGCGCTCGAAATAGACATGCGCTACAGAGTGTGAGGCATGCCCGCTGGTCGGGCGCGCGGCGAGCGAGCGTTCGGCGAGGGACAGCGATTCGTCCAGCCGCCCGATTTCGTGGTGCGCGAAGGCGTACTGCCCGAGAAATGCCCAGTCTTTGCCGTATCTTGGCTCAAGCTTGTTTAGCATCGCGTAGAGTTCGTTGGGGAAATTCTTCACGCCGGCGCCGCTGCATCCGAGCATATACAAGCGGTTGGATACGCGCATCATCAGGGCGTCTCGCGGGAACTCGTCGAGCATTTCGAGGATGACGGCGAGCGACTGCGGGCCTTGTCCGTTGATGAAAAGTGACATCGCTTCAACATGCTGCTGCTCGCGGCGGGTTGCGCCCTTGGCTAGGCGCTTTGCCTCGGCGACGCTTGTCTTGGCGTCTGCGGCGGCGCCCTTGAACAGCTGCGTCATTGCGAGCGCGGCGTGAGCGAGCGCAAAGCCTTCGTCCGCATCGACAGCCTGCTGAAAGCGCTGCTCCGGTCCGTAGCACTGCTCCAGCAGCAGGTCAACGCCTTCGACATAATGCTCCGCAGCGGCAGGCGATGTCGTGCTCAGTTCGAGTCCATACCGATCTCGGATTGTGGCAGTTGCGGTCATGGGTGTGCCTCCTGTGTAGTTATGAGTTATGGTTGCCAGTTGTCAGTTTTACGGCGCTATGTTGTGGGTGTGCCAACGGTTGCGAAGGTTTGTCCGGTGTCCCGCCTTCTCGCCCCCTCCGATTTCAGGGGCGGTTCCCAGTCGTCGGGGAGCGGCTCGATTGCGCTGACATCGACGGTGGCGCGCGCTCCTTCGATGTCGTGCATCTGCCGGAGTCGCATCCAGAACTCGGCGCTCTGCCCGAAAGCCTTTGCGATTCTCGTCGCAATTTTCGCGGTGACCGGAGCGCGGCGGTTCATGATTGGGCTGACGCCATAGGTTGTAACTCCGAGGGCTTCGGCGAATTGGGCATGGGGAATTCCTAATTCGTCTAAGAACAGTTCAAGATGTTCGCCAGGGTGGATGAACTTAGCGTCGTGCATCTGCAATTTCCCCTAGTGACAGTCTGTAACTTCAATCTCCATCGCGCCATATCGTGCACACTTAAAGCATACACGCCACTGGTCGTTGATGCGCATGCTGTACTGCCCTCTGCGGTTTCCACGCAAGGCTTCAAGCCTGTTGAAGCACGGTTTGGCAAGGCGCGTTAGGTTAGTCGCCTCGGTTACCATCTGCAACTTAATGCGCACTCTGCGCTGGATGTCAAGCAGCAGTCAGCGGCTTATTCCGTCGTAATATAATCACTCAGTATCCTTGCCTCTGAATCTGTTCACTAGCTTGGATGATAGATAGTGTACCTTACGATGTCAAAGTAGATTTGCTACTAACGCAGACCGTGCTTGTGCTCAGTCTTTGTCGTCCGCGAACAGCCCATCCACAAAACTTTCCGGGTCGAAGGGGGTTAGGTCTTCGGGCTGTTCACCAGTGCCGATGAAAAGCACCGGCAGGTCGAGTTCTTCGCCGATGGCGAAGACTACACCGCCCTTGGACGAGCTGTCCATCTTAGCGAGCAAGACGCCCTCGCAATCGACCGCCTCTGTGAAGGCGCGCGCCTGTATCAGGCCGTTCTGCCCGGTGGTGGCGTCGATGGTTAGCAATACTCGCTGCGAGTCCGCTCCTTGCCTCGACAGCACGCGCTGCATCTTCTTAAGTCCTTCCAGCAGGTTGAATTTGGTGTGCAAACGACCGGCAGTGTCAATGATGACCACATCCACATCGCGAGCGCGGGCTGCTTGCAGCGTGTCGAACGCGACGGCACCCGGGTCTGCGCCCTGCCGGTGCGCGACAACATCGACATCAAGGCGCGTGCCCCAAACCTGAATCTGGTCGATGGCGGCGGCACGGAATGTGTCCGCCGCGCCGATGAGCACGCTCTTGCCTTCGTCCTGATAGAGTTTGGTCAGTTTGGCGATGCTGGTCGTCTTGCCCACACCGTTGACGCCGACCATAAGGATAACGAGCGGCTTTTCTTCGACTTCGAGCGCCTGGTCGGTATCATCGAAATCCACGAGATACAGCAGCTCTTCTCGGAGCAGTGCGAGTGCGTCCTGTGGGTCGGAAATGCGGCGATCGCGAATTTTGTCGCGCAATCGCTCGATAACCTTGAACGTGGTCGGCACGCCCACATCGGCGGAGATGAGCAACTCTTCGAGTTCGTCCCAAAGG